>JAACWB010000042.1 GCA_009992215.1 archaeon | reverse complement strand
CATGAAAACAACAGGCTGCTTCTATCTTATCTGCATCTTCTAAAATTGCAAGTTTAGGTTCGCTGACCTCCCACCAGACACATAACGACAGGAAGAATATAAATAATATTAAACAAGAAACCAATAGATTTTTCATGGTTTAATTCTCCTTCAACATTCTTTTTATTTCTGAAAAAGTTTTTAAAATTACACGAAGTTTCCACCCCTTATTTTTCAAATATTTCTTTAAATCCATAGAAGAAATATGATCTCGGTTTAAAGAGATCATATCTATCATTTCTTGAGGAGCGTTAATAATTATCCTAACGATCTCCTGCGCTTCTTTTGACATCTTGGTTATCTTCTCTTTTCTTAATAAGAGTTTTTCAGGATTTTCTCTGTTTGCTATTTCTTCAGCTATATTTGGATTACTATGATCTATATAATTTTCTGGATTTATTGCATAAGAAAATGCAAGCCATGAATATTCGGGATTTGAAATCATAATGATATTCTCCTTTTTACGAGTTGTATTTTTTTATTTTTTTCTGTGCTTTCTTCTATCAAAACCTTTCTTTTTACGAGTTGTATTTTTTTATTTTTCTCTGGACTTCTTTCTACAATACCCATTAATTTTGCAACTTCTTTAACAATCTTTCCTTGAGAACATTTAAGACAAGGAAGAAGATAATTATATTGAGAATAATTAGGATCTCTTGCTCTTGTCTGTCTTGTCATGCAAACTAAAAGATCATATCTATGGGAATTCTTTAAACAGTAAAAGATTCCTGTGGGTGTAAATTCTTCACACGATTCTGTATCACTGGACACTTCTTTAGAAACAATTTTGCAGAATTTTTTGACAAGTCTTTGTTTTCCAATAATTTCATAAGAACAAAAACTATTTGATATTGTTGAGTAGATTCCACAATATCGGCAAGTGATCATTTATTTTCTCCTTTTTTCAAAGCCTTTTCAAGAAGATAATTCACTATGAAATTTCTCGATCTGTTTCTTTTTTCTTTGATTATATCTATTTTGTCAAGTACTTTTTGATCTATTGAAACTGAGATTTGTGCTTTACGAGCCATTAGAATCCCCTCCTTTTATAATTTCATTTATTTTAGTAATAAGAGAAAGTATTTCTTTTATCCTTAGGTCATAGATTTTATGGGAGGTTTCAAAAAATCTTGTAAGAATTTCTTGTAATCTCTCTGTTGGTTCTTTCAATAAAGATAATTTCTGGGCACTTTCTACTCTGAATTCAGATAGAGTTTGATTCTTCATTTTAATACCCTCTTTAGTGATCTTTTCTAAATTATCTGCAATTTTATTTATAGACTGTAGAAAATTTATTTTTTCTTCTCTTGTAAGCATTTTTAACCTCCTTATATTATTTTTGATTTTCTCAATAAAGAATCTATTTGTTCTACTTTTTCTTTAGTCACTGCTTTAGAAGCTACTAAAGCACAGCCCAATTCCCAACAAATTTCTGAACGATCTTTCTTATATTCAGATAGAGAAACTCCTTCAGAGACAAGAGGTTCTTCTTTTAAATAAAGCAGTCCAAAATGAATCAGATGTGCTTGAATAGCTCCTTCTTTATCAACAGCAAGATGTTTTGTGATTTCTCCAGTATGATCTGTAACTGTATAGACAAGCATTTCTTCCCCTTTTTCATAGTCAGGGATTTCAATTTTCTTATATAGTTGGCATTCAGTCCTCCTCTTTATTATTTCTTTAATCTTATTTATTTCATTCATAAATTTTACGTTTTTTATATTAAATGGTTCTGGTATGATAATATGAGCAATTTTTTTTAAAAGAGCCAGAGCTTCTTTTCCTGTATAGTTCTGAATCACACTCATACCTGACTTTATATGAGAAACAGTATAATGATTTTTTCTTATTCCTTCCCCATAAGGGGTGTAATGGATACAAAATTCACCAGCCTCTTTTATGATTTTCATTTCTATTTCTTTATCATCCTTTAACTTAATTTTAATTTTTTTCATAAAATTCTCCTCTTTTATGGTTTAAATATGGGGATCAGCACGACATTTCAGTTTATTAGTGATAAACCTTATTAACCACGAATTTAGTACTGAGTGGTTGCCGTGCTATCCCCTTTGTATCCGTCCCCATATCACAATGATACTTGTTGCAAATTGGAGGTAAGACAACAAGGAACGGACAAACTTTAACTCTATTTAATTCTATTATAGCATATTTGAATTGAAACTTCGAGTTTTTTTAAAAATTTTCTCAATCCTCATATTATCTTTACGTCCATCAAAATAACAGGTAA
>JAACWB010000002.1 GCA_009992215.1 archaeon | reverse complement strand
TTTCTAATTCTAGCAACAAGTTTATAAAATAAATTTTCCTCTAAATTACATGACTAAAGGGGTGAAACATAAAGGTGATACTGAAGAAGTGACAACTATCACAAAAAAAGTTATTAAAAAAACTCCTAAAAAAAATAATTCTAAACGAAGAATTACAAGACCAAAAAGAACTGTTAAGGAAGACAGGTCTCTTGAAAAAATATTAATTGAAAACTTTATCTCTATGCAAAAAGTTATGACAAATATGGCTGAAAAGTTTGATCACCTAACAAAACAAATTTCTGATTTATTAACTTTGTTTGATGAATCTGCAAAGGTTTTAACTGAGAAGGAAATTAATTTAGAAATGAAAGGAGGAGAAAAAGAAAAAGAGGTATTAGATAAATTAAATGCAGTTTTAGAACAAAATAAATTAATTGCAAAAGGATTAACTTTGATGCATGAAACAGCAATTACTCCAAATTCTTATTATTCTTTGGCTCCACCAGAACAAAGAAGACCAATACAACAAAAAATGCCTCAAAGACCACAGCCTATGAATCAACCAATGCAAATGGAATCTTCAAGAGTAACTGAAGAAGAGGAATTGAATTCTCCTGAATTAAATCCTTCTTTCAAAAAACCACAAGTGATTGAAGAGCCTTTCCAATCGCCTGATTTTTCTTTCAAACAAAATGCTTGAAAATAAAACTACCTCTTTTAAGACTTTAATTTTATTGAAGTTAACAAAACAATTAATTGAAAGCACAAATTCTTATGGAATGTACAAATTAGAAAAATTATTGTCTTCCGGAGATTTTGAAAAAAAATTAGAGGACATAAAAAAAGAAAAACTTTCAAAAGAAGAAGTTAAAGAGAAATTAAAAAAAGAAGTTAAAGAAAAATTAAATTATTCTCCTTCAAAAAAAATTCGTGAAACAGAATCTTTTATTGTACCTATTGATGAAAGGAATAAACAAAAACAAATTCCAAAAAAAAGAATTTTTCAATCAAGGCAAAGACCAATTCCTCAACCTGGGCAAAACATGATGTCAAGACAAACAGGGCAAGTAAACTTACAAAGAGCATTACATAGAGATGATTTGCCTGAAAATTTGCAATATCTTAGACCAACAAAATCTGAAACTCCTCTAGAAATAGATTTAGGAAAACTTAATCTCTTCTTACAAGATAGAAATGTAAAAACTATTGAAACTGAAGGACCAGACCAAATGATTTTTGTGACAGGGACAATGGGAAAAAAACCAACAGGAATAAAATTTACAAAAGAAGAAATTGATGAAGTTTTAGATAAGTTTTCAAAAGAATCAAAAATCCCAAAAACAGAAGGATTATTCAAAGTTGCATTAGGAAATATTCTTTTAACTGCAATGATTTCTGAATCAATTGGTTCAAGATTTATAATAAAAAAGATTTAATTATTCTATTGTTTCCATAGAATCAAAATCCAAATTTTGAGTTTCTAAAGGAATTGATTTTGTAATTTCATTTGCAATATCTTTTAGCCAAAGAATTTTATCTCTTTCAATTAATTCTTTTATTTTTTCTTCGCCTAAACTAGCGTCATAAGCATTTTCTAAAATCATATCTCCCAAAGTAAATTCAACAATTATTTTATCTCTATAATTTTTAGAACTTGTAGAAACAACAATAAATCCAAATTTATTCTTCAATACATTTTTTTCTTCATCAGTCAAACTTAAATTAACAACCTCTTCAGTAAAATTGAAAGTTTCATTAACTATTTCTTCAAAAGTTTCATTTGTTGTGACATTAATTGTTTCCATTGGTTCTTCAGGTTGCGTTGTAGTTTCTTCTACATTTCCTTCAAAAGTTAAAAAATCATTATTGTTATAATTTAATTTTATTTCCAAATTTCCTTGAACTAAATTAATTCCAAGTTTATCAAAATCAATCAAATAAGTTTTATTTTCTTCTGTAATGTATTCATTTCCAAAACCTTCTTCAATTAAAGAATAATTTGTTCTAACAATAACTTCATTTTCCGTTGTTTCAAGTTCTAAAACATCTTCTGATAAATCTCCTTCTTCAGTTCTAACACTATCTTTAACAATTGTAGCAGTTTCTCCTGAATTTATTGAATACTTGAATTCATCTCCCTTTACTACATCTCCTTGAATTATTATCGGTTCATTAGTAACTCTACCTGTAATTCTTCCAAAAAATCCTCGGAGTGCATTTGATACAACATTTCCTGTTATTGGAGAAGTTTGAATTTTAGTAACAGTTTCTTCGGGAATAACTTCAGTTGTTGTTTCAACTGGAATTGTTTGTGTAGTAGTTTCAGTTGGAGTTTCCTCAACTGGAACTTCTTCAATAGGGGTTTCCTCAACTGGAACTTCTTCAGTTGGAGTTACATTTTCTTCAACAACTGGCGCCCCGATAGAAGTTTCATTAGTGGTCACATTTTCTTCTACAACAGGAAAAGTTTCACTTCCAGAAGAAGTTTCTTCACTTGTTATTTCTAGCTTAAAATAGACTGGAACAAGTGTTTCCTTTTGACCAACTAAACCATAACCTTCTCCAGTTCCTGAAATAGTGCTTTCCTCCAAATAGAATTGACCTTCTGTTGGAGTCTCATCAATTAATTCTGATAAAGTATAATTGTAAACATTCCCCTCATTAGTTATTGTAACAATTGAATCTTTTGGAATCATTTCTCCACCATGTAAAATCAATTTAACTTGACCAGTATAAGCCTCTCCAACTTTATGGCTTTCAAGTGTCAAAATAGATCTACCTGTAAAAGGCTTTGAATAATAAAGTACACCAATCATTAAAACTACAATAAACGCTAATGCAAATGTTAAAAGTAATTTCTTTTTTTTGAAAGGTTTTTTTGTAATGTTTTGTCCACGATATTCAGAAATAACTTTTCCATCAACTCTTTTACTGTGATACAAATATGGTCCATACACTTTCCCATTTTTCTTTATGTATTTTTCATAAGCCATCGTCTATTTTGTGTAGGGTAACTACTAAAATAATAATGAAAAAACCTATTTAAAGGTTCTTAAAAAGAAAATAAAATAAAAATTAAAGGGTTTATTGTTGTGGAACTTCTCCTTCTTGTGTTGGCACATAAGGTACTAAAACAAGTGTTTGATTTCCAACAGGTATAGAATAATATCCTTGTGACTGAACCTTATTTATTATATCTAAGTAAACAAAGTTTGCTCCTTCTACTTGTTTATTGTATGCATATTTATTAAATTGTGGTTGAACCAAGAAAAAATAAGCAATGAATAATACAAGAAAGATTACAACTCCAGTTAAAATTCTAATCATAAGTTTTGTTCTTCTATTTGAATTGTTTGAATCTGTGTATTTCATTTTTACCTCCGTTGTATTTCTATTTTACTAAGTTTGTTAAGCAAACTTTTTATTCAGTTTCAATCTCAAGTAAAGTTGTTATATCTTTAACTTTTGTTCCAGCTGGAACATTTACTTTAATTGAAATTAAATCACCTTTATTGAATTTTATTGTACCAGAAGAAACAGTGTCATAATCGCTGTATATTCCAGTCTTGTCTGAATTAAATGAATTTCTAAATCCAACTTCTTCTCCATCTTTGTAAATAATTATTTCAATTGGATTTGAATTTAATCTCTCTGTTATTTCAATGTTTGTTGAAATTCCAGTAATTGTACCATCTCTTGTCATAACATATCCTTTCTCTAAATCAGTAATAACTCCTGCAGCAGTCTTCATGTACACACTGTTACTAATTTCTCCAGAGAGACCAAAAGTTAAAAGCATTCTTTGCGCATATTTTTTTATCGTTTCAGTAAACAATTGACTTGACGCTGTAACAACATAAACAGGTTTTTCATCAAGAACATTAATTTCATAAAGTGCCAAATTTGTTTCATCAATATTTTGGATATTTACTTCCTTTGGTAAATCGTTAAAATCAACTTGTTTAACTCCAGTAATTTTTTCTTTGTCCACTCCTTTTGTTGTTGCAACGTCTTTAACAAAGTCCTCAACTTTTTTATCAAGTGAGAGTTCCTCTGCAAAAACAGTAACTCCTAAGACCAAAAATACTATAACAAATAAACCAATTACCTTTTTCATTTTCCCTTAGTAAATTTAAGAAAAACCTTTATTTAAAGGTTTCTTAGAAGGACTAAACTTATAAGTCAATATAACATAATATTCTTATGAAAATAAATAATACAGTAACTGAAGAAAAGCTAAAAAGATATTTTTCAATCACAACAGAAGCATTTGAAATTGTACAAAATTCTGTAATAAAAGGAAAAGAAAAAGAAGCAAAAGAAATTTTTGAAATGGTTAAAAATTATGTATCTGATGCAAATCACTTCAAAGAAAAAGGGGAATGGGTTTTAGCATTTGCTGCACTAAATTATGCTCATGGATGGATTGATTCAGGAGTTCGACTCGACATTTTCAAAGTTGACGATGATAGACTTTTTACTGTAAAGTAAATCACAATAATTTTTAAAAACCTTAAACCTTTTCCTTTCCTTCATGGAAAATAAATATTTGACAAAAGAAGAAACAATTAATGGAATACCAACAATAAAAGTTTCCAAAAAAATTAATGATGAAGGAAATTTTAGTAAATTAAAATCTGATTTGATTCGATATATTGAAGGAGATAAAAATACTTGCTGTTTAGATTTATCAGAATTCAATTTAAAAAATTTTAATTCAAACCACATTTCCCTAATGGATACTTTTCAAAGATATTGTAATACTCACGATAAGAAAGATTATTCTTTTTTAATTAACAAAGAATTGGAAGAAAAAATTAATGAATGGTCCTTAAATTATCTAGGTAAAATTAATTACATAAAAAAACCAAGCAATTTTCAAAAAACAATTGAGAAATTATTTTAAGAAACTATTAAAAATACAACTCTCTTTTAATTGAAATGAAAAAAGAAGTGATAGTTTTAAGTCTTGGCGGAAGTCAAATTATTCCTGAAGATATTAATTATTCTTACATCAAAAAATTTAAAGAAGTTGTAGAAAAACACAAGGACAAATATAATTTTGTTATCGTTTGTGGCGGAGGAAGTTTAGCTCGTAAATATATTAACGCAATAAAAAAAGAAAAAGGAAATTATTATTTTCAATCTCTTTCAGGAATTAGTGCGACTAGAACAAATGCACGTTTCATGTCTTATTTTTTTGGAATAGAACCAAAGAATGGAATTCCAACAACAAAAAGAACAGTTGCAAAATATCTAAAAAAACAAGGAATTGTTTTTTGTGGTGCTCTTGAATATAGGGACAATCAAACTTCTGACACCGTCGCCGCAATATTAGCAAAAAAGTTTAATGGTGAGTTTGTTAATCTAACAAATGTAAAAGGACTCTACACAAAAGATCCAAAAAAATTCAAAGATGCAAAATTCATCCCAAATATAACTTGGGAAAAATTTGACAACATTGTAAACAAAATAAAATTCAAACCAGGGCAACACTTTGTTCTTGACCAAGGTGCTTCAAAAATAATTAAAGAGAGAAAAATAAAAACAATAATAATAAAAGAAATCAAAGAATTAGACAACTATTTGTCTAAGAAAAAATTTGTAGGAACTTTAATTCAAGGATAGCTTTTCAAAAACTTTTATTAACTAAATTATTTTATTCTTTTCATGAAAGAACAACTAATTTTAACAGAAACTAATTTTAGTAAATTAAAAGAACTCGTTAAAAAAAATAAAGAGAAAGTCTTAATTTTCACATCAAACGACGATGAATTAAATAGAAAAGTTTCTGAGAAACTCCCGATTGATATTTTAATTATTCCCCTTGAAGAAAGAAAAGATTACATGAAACAAAGAAATTCTGGTTTTAATGAAATCATGGCAAAAATATTAAAGAAAAATAAAATTAACTTAGGTGTTAGTCTAGACGAATTAATTGAATCAAAAAACAAGGAAAGAATTTTAGCAAGATTAAAACAAAACATCTTTCTTTGTAACAAATCAAAAATCAAAATAGAAATTATTGAAACTAAAAATAACAAAAGTCCCCAAGACAAAAAGGCACTTCTTTTAGTTTTAGGTTTACACACTTCTCTAATTTCAAACTAAATTAATTATGAACTACCACAAATATAGTTTGTTTCCCTGAATTTTATTACGACAAAATTCTGTGGAGACAAATTACGAAATACTGCAGATGTAATTTGTCTCCCTAAACATTTCTCCGTAAAATTGTTTTCCAATCAATTTTACTTGTTTGAGAAATGTTTTGACTTACAAATTTCTAAAATGAAATTTTAAGTCTCGAAGTGAATTTAATAAAAATTCACGTAGTTTCATTTTATTACGACAAAATTCTGTGGAGACAAATTACGAAATACTACATATGTAATTTGTCTCCCTAAACTTTTATTACGGAAAAGTTTTGTGGAAACTAACTATGAAATACTACATATGTAGTTAGTTTCCCAGACTTCATAATTATTTCCATCACTAACATTAGTTGGAGTTTGGTTTAATCTTATGTAAGAAATTCCTCCTACAAAATCAGGAGTATAGAATTCTTTAATTTTCAAGCAACCAGATTGTGAACTTCCAGGAAAAATAACATATAATCCAGTTGTAACATTTTCTTTTGTTATTGGTAAATCAAAACTATCAAAATATTCTGCAACTCCAAAAGGCCAAGTTGAACGAATAGTTCCAGCATTAATGACTTCTTCTAAAACACACTCTCCTTCACGGCAAACTTCTCCGGGAGAACAATCAGAATTTTGACTACATTCAACTGGAATAAAACATTCTCCATTATAACAAATTTCTTCACCTTCACAAGTTTCCTTAACTTTATCATCAATTAAAGAGGAACAAAAATTATCAATGCAAGAAAAATCTTCCCATTCTTGAACAACTTGTGTTTCATCAACTGAACAAGTTGGATTTCCAACATATTTATCAATTCCACAATCAGTTTCAACCACGCAAGGCAATGGTTCACTAGTACACATTCCTGAAGAACAAAAATCAGTTCCAGTACAATCTTCTTTTACCAATTTTGGTTGTGTGTGTGCACAAAATCCATCAATACATTTGTATTCGTCTTTATATTGCATAACTGCTCCAAGGTCATCACTACAAACTTCTGTTCCAGGAATCCAATCAGTAATTCCACAATCAGTATCAAGGTCACACAAAGGATTAGTTGATTCTTCAATATTTCTTCCCTCAAAATCACTGTTCAAATTTCCAGCCGTGTCAGTGATTCCCCCAATAGTTTCAATCCCACTACTTCCAATGTAAATTGGTGCAATAGATATTTTTGTAACTCCTGGTAAATATAAGTCTGGCCTACTAAGTAAATCCAAAAAGTAAGTTCTTTCTCCAAGTTCATATAATGTCTCAGCATCCTCATCAAAAACTTCTGAATTTTTATCATCTTCAACAATAAATTTTATCTTTGTTAATTCTCCTTCCCCCGGATTTCTAACAACTCTAACTTCCGCTATTCCAGTAGTAAAATTAACTTTAGCGTATTTTATTTTCAAGTCTAATGTAAATTGATCAAGATTAATTCTGTCTGTTCCTTTTATGATAAATGTATTAACAACAGCCCAAATGGCACCAATTGCAACCAATATTAACAAGATTAAAATAACTGTTGTCACAATCTGGCTCATTCCTCTTTTTCCCATGTCATTCTTAGTTAAAAATAATTTATAAAAGTTCCTTAGTAAAAACAAACCTTTTTTAATACAATTTCTTTTTACTTTCATATGGAAAACACAGAAAAAATATTAGAATCTTTAAGCTTAAATGAAAAAAAGGTTATGCCATATATTGAAGAAAAAGAACTCCCCGAAATTTGCAAAAAATCAAATTTAGACATGGTTTCTGTTATGAGGGCACTTGAATACTTACAATTAAAAGAAATTTTAAAATTAACTATCGACAAAGAAAAAGTGGTTGACGTTGGAGTTAATGGTGCACTCTACAAGAAAAAAGGGCTTCCTGAAAGAAGGCTCCTTTCTCTTTTGGGAGACAAAAGAATTGTTTCCCTAGAAGAAGGAAAAAAAGAATCAGGTTTATCAGAAGATGAATTCAAGGCTTCAATTGGAGCACTAAAGAAAAAAGCATTGATTGATTTAAAGAATGGAAAATTAGTTTTGAACGCATCAATTGAAGAAATTTCAAAAAAGAGTTTAGAAGAATTATTTTTAGATTCACTTCCTATTTTAGAAAGTGAACTAACTCCTGAACAAATGTTTGCAATGAAATCTCTTCAAAAAAGAAAAGACATTATTTTAATTGAAGAAAAGAAAAAAATTCAAATTGAAGTGACAAAACTTGGAAAAGAAATTATGCACTCAAAAGAATTAGGAAAAGAATTAATTGAACAAATAACTCCAGAAATTTTAAAGAACGAAAAAAATTGGAAAGGAAAAAAATTCAGGCGTTATGATTTAACAGTTCCAGTTCCAAAAGTTAATGGTGGAAAAAGACATTTTGTTAATTCTTCAATTGATTATGCTAGAAAAGTTTGGACTGAACTAGGTTTTGAAGAAATGACTGGAAACATGACAGTTTCAAGCTTCTGGACTTTCGATGCACTTTTTACAG
>JAACWB010000041.1 GCA_009992215.1 archaeon | reverse complement strand
AACTGGTTCAGCTGAAGAACGGCGTAAATTAATGGAAGAAGTTGCAGGAATTTCAATTTATGAATCTCGTAAGGAAAAATCATTACATGAGTTAGAAAAGACGAGTGAAAAACTCCGTGAGATTGAGGCGGTTTTACGTGAACGAACTTCCTTTCTTACAAATTTAGAAAAAGAAAAAGAAGCTGCATTAAAGAAAAAATCCCTTGAAGAAGATTTGAGAAAAAACAAGGCAAGTATAATTTATATTGATTTACAAGAAAAGAAAAAAGAAAGAGATGTTGTTGAAAAAAATATCAAAGGAAAGGAAGAGGAAATTGAAAAACACAGAAAAACAATTGTTACACTTCAAACAAATATTGAAAACCTTGAAGAAAAAATTACAGTACTTAATTCTGAAATTCAAAAACAGACTGGACTTGAACAGGAACAATTGAATCGGGAGATTTCTGATTTACGGGCTGACATTGCTGTACTTAAAGTTAAGATTGAATCACACGAAAAGAAGGTTAAAGAGTTGGGAAGACAAAAAGAAAATTATGAAAAAATTGTAAAAGAAAATGAAACTGCCGTTGAAAAACTTAGACGTGATTCTCCAACAATTGCATTAATTCAAAAAGAACTTGAACGTAAAAAAGAAGAGTTACTAAAAGTTGAAGAACAAAGAAAAAAGCATTACATGACAAAAACTGAACTACGTTCAATTAAAGACAGGGTTGAAGATAAGAAAAAAATATTGAATAATTATGAAAATGAATCTAATTTTTTGATGAAACAAGTTACAAGTTTGATTGAGGATTTGTATGACAAGAATACAACTGTTGAGAGCGTTGAAGAATTACGACATGACCTTGCTGAAAACAAAGCAATTCTTGACAGATTTAATTTACGTGAAAGAGAAATTGATAAAATTGTTCATACAAATGAATTTGAAATTAAACGTGAAAAAGAAGTTGTTGAAAAAATTCAGAAGTTAGACGTTTGTCCGCTTTGTAAAAGTAAAGTAACTCTCGAACACATTAAATCAATCGGGAATGAAATTAAACCTCGTGTTTTAAAATTGCAAGAGGAAATTGACAAAGTTTTGAAAGAATTAAAAGACATTAAGGAAAAAAGAGAATTTCTAAAAGAAGACATTGAAAACACGGCAAATGAAATTCAAAAAAGACAGTCTGATTTGATTAAAATAAAAAATATTAAAGATAAGGAAGAACAAATTAAAATTTTCAATGAAAAAATAAAACATTCAAGAGAAGAATTAACTGAATTTGAAAAGAAGAGAAAATATCTTGAAGAACATTTTGATGAACATTCAACTATTGAAGAGAAATATGAAACACTTCAACTTGAGGTTCAAGAAATTTCCATTAGGAATAAAGAAAACTTGGATTCTGATATTCAATATAAACAAAAAGAACTTGAACGTGCAGCAATTTCAATTAAACAAATTATTCGTGAAGAAGAAGAATTAAAAGAAGAAATTGTAATTGTGAAAAAAAGTTTAGTTGAAAAAGAAAATGACTTGTCAATTAAGAAAAACAAAGAGGAGATTTTAAGACAAAAAGCAGAAAAATATATTAGAGAAAGAAATGAACTTCATCAAAAGCAAAGAGAAATTGACAGAGAAATTTCAATTGAGAAAAATCGTGTTCAAAATTTGATTAATGAAAATAATAATTTAAAGATTGATAAAGCTAGAATTGAAGCGCAAGTTCAAAACTTGGAAACTGACATTTTGGATTACCCAAATATTGAATTTATCAAGGGAAATAAAGAACACATGCAACAAAAAATTAGGAAGATTGAAGAGACACTTTCAAGAATTGGTACTGTTAATATGCGTTCACTTGAAGTTTATGAGGAAGTAAA
>JAACWB010000040.1 GCA_009992215.1 archaeon | reverse complement strand
TTTGTTGATATTTTTCCTTCTCTTATTGCTTCAACTAAAAATCTAACAAAAATATTTTGGGGGGACTCTCTGTCTTCTTTAAGCGTCAATCCCATTAACTCAATCCAAGCCGCTTCTGTTATGTTTTTTATACTTAATTTAGATACTTTACCCTCATAAGATATATCTTCTGTTGTAGGATCTTTCTGTAAGAAAAAAGGGCGAATGGTACATATATCTAAACCAGTTGGTATTTCTTCCAAAGGAAGAAACTTAGTATATTCTCTTTGCAAAGGCTGGCTAATAATTGCCATTTCATTCTTAACATCAGTCAAGCAAGCAACATTAACGCCTGCCTTATATGTAGAGTAAATTATTCTTGTTGCTAAAACAGTTTTGCCTGCTCCTGTCATGCCAAACACTACAATTCTTATAGTTTTAGAAAAATCAAGGTAAAAATCCCTGCTTTCCTTGTCTTGGGTGTTATACAACTCATTAATTAAATCAGGGTCTGAACTAATATTCATTAAATCTACTGTGCTGTGCAAAAATCCTATTAATACCTTATCTTGTTTATGGGTTCGTTGAGGATCTTCTTTATAAATATCATCAAATGAAATATGCCCCGCCATACCTTTACCATAGTAATTTAACTCCTCCATAAATAAAGATTGTTTTGGGCGTTTTGAGATGGTTTTTGGTAATACTGCTTCATCTTCATTTTCTTCTTCAATCATCTATAATCTATATCTCCTATATCTTGTTTTTTATTTTGTTGTGGTGGGTTTTGTGGTGGCTGTTGAGATGGGGGATATGTTATTTTATCTTCAGGGTTTATATATATTGCTGGTGTGGGTTCTGCTGTAGGATACTGAAAAAAATTTACACTTTGTTGAGAGGATATTCTCGCCCAGCTACGACCATAAAACGGATCGCCTTTAATAATAGGAAGTTCTTTTTCCCCCAATATCATAAAATCCCTTAGCAATAAATTACTGCCATCAATAATTTCAAAAATACACTTAGAATAAGAATTATAATATTTATTATTTAAAGTAATAATTTTTAAAATAACTCCCATATATGATCTTGTCTTATTAGGTGATCTTTTGTCAAAAGCATCTTGCGAACTAATTACAGAATTACGGTCAAACACCGCTGTAATCTTCGCTCCTTTATTATAATTGCGACCTATAATAGCGGTTTTATCAATAGCTAATTTTATAGCACGAGACTCTAAATCTAAATCATCATAAAATAAAAAAACACTTCTTAATAACTGAACTAAAAATACAAGCAACAACAAAGAAGTAAAAACAAAAAAAGAAACATCAAAACCTATAAAATACAAAATAACAGATATTAATAAAGATATTATAAAAGAAAGTATAAGAGGTATATATAAACTCTCTTTTGTAAATGATTGACCCATATCAATCCTCTTTATCTTTATTATTATAGTTATTTATTAAAGTATCAATTATTTCTTGGTTTATAATAATATATTTAATATTTGTTCCAGATATAGGTTTAGCATCGTTCAACGCAACCTTTTTTATTGCACCTTTCCATTCAAGAAACTTTAAAACATTATATATTTTTGATATATTTATCTTCATACCTATAGAAGTAAACTTATTATGAAGTCTTGAGCCATTAACAATAGTATTAGAACGAAAATGGTTTAAAATTATTGTAATTAAAAAATTAACTGAGTCTCCTTTTTCATAACCCTCAGGATAAATAGAATTATAAATACTTTCTTTATTATTTTCATTATTTTTGTCATTTTTGTTATTTTCGCCATCTTGGTTGTTTTCAATTTCTTCATCTTTTATTCCTTCATCTTTTGTTTCAGGTGTAAAAACTTTATGGGGAATTACTAAACTTGTTTTTAAATCTTGATCTAATTCTTGATTTTCTTGATTTTCACCCTCTTTACTTA
>JAACWB010000011.1 GCA_009992215.1 archaeon | reverse complement strand
TCTAATTTAACTTATTGGATAATTCTTGGAATATTGATTTTTATTTTAGGATTAATTAGTTTTAGGTTTTTTCTAAAGAAGAGGAAGAAATAAGTTTAAACAAAACATTTAAATATCACTGATGAGTAGTAAAAACATGGGAGAGAAAAATATTTCAGATATTGTTTTGTCTTTGAATGGTGTTATTAAAAGTAGTCTTAAACCTCTTTCATATTCAAAACTTGCAGAAATTAAACGTAATCCTTTTCTTTACTATTTTATTAATAGAAATGAAAATCCTTTTTCACTTAATTTTGGTTATTTATGGGAAGAAGGAAGAAAAATTTATAATGAGAGGAAAGATTCCTATTTTTTTGAGGGTTTAAACTAAAATGAATAAAAATAAAAAATCTAAACTTGAAGGCTTATCTTTAGGGGATATCCAAGTAATTTATTCGAAGATGGATAATTCTAATTTAATTGATGAACTAAAGGCATATGAATTTTTTAATGAAACACAAAAAGATCCTTACAAAATTTTGGAAAATGAAATTGAATCTAGAATTAATTATGGATTTAGTCATTTGAAACCATATGAAGAAAAATGTGTAAAAGTTGTAAATTATTCAAAAGAGGAAGGGATTTCTCCTAGTTCTCAACTTTTGCCTAAGAGGGGAATTTTAAAAAAAGCTTATTTTCCTAAACCTGTGGAAGTTCCAAATAAAGGAGGTGGAAAAATTGGTATTGACTTTGCTAAAAATTCACAGGTCAATGCAATTTACAATTCAATGTACAAGAAGGGTTGTGAAACTATTCAAAAAATTAAAAATTTAGATTTTTAATTTTATAATTTTCTATGTCAAAACATTTATCAATTATTGAAGTTGTTCTCTTAAAACTCCGTGAACTTGCTTAGTTCATTTCGGTCCTCGATTTTCTTGTTAGAAAATCTGTGGAAAACTTTTATTAATCTTCGATTAATAAAAGTTTAATGGGATTAAATATTCGTGAAATTGTTTCAAGAAAGGAAATTGATTTTAGAGATTTGAAGGGGAAAACTCTTTGTGTTGATGCGTTTAATACTTTGTATCAATTTTTATCAACAATAAGGCAGGCTGATGGAACTCCTCTGCAAGATGAAGAAGGAAATATTACTTCTCACTTATCTGGAATTTTGTATAGAAATGTTGCTTTACTTAGTGAAGGGATGAAACTTGTGTATGTTTTTGATGGCGAGCCTCCCGAATTAAAACATAAAATTCATTCAAAGAGAAAAGAATCAAGAGATTTAGCTAGAGAAAAATATGAAGAAGCGAAACAAACTGAAAATATTGAAGATATGCGTAAATATGGTCAACAACTAACTCGTTTAACTGATGAGATGATTCTTGAGTCAAAAGAACTTTTGGAAGCTTTAGGTATTTGTGTAATTCAGGCTCCTGGAGAAGGAGAAGCACAAGCAGCTTATCTTTGCAGGCAAGAAGGAGTTTATGCTGCAGTTAGTCAGGATTATGATTCTTTAATTTTTGGCGCTCCAAAGTTAATTAGGAATTTAACTTTATCAAGAAAGAAGAGAACAATTTCTGGTTTTGTTGAAGTGAGGCCGGAAATAATTAATTTATCTGATTTGCTTGATGAACTTGGAATTGACAGAGATCAATTAATTTGTATTGCAATTTTGGTTGGAACAGATTATAATCCTAAAGGAATTCCTCGTATTGGACAAAAAAAGGCACTTCAACTTGTAAAAGAACATGGGGCTCCTGAGAAAATTTTTGAAGCTGTAAAAGAAAAAATTGATGAACTTTCAGAAGAGGATTACTTTGATTGGAAGGTAATTTTTAGTTTATTTGCTGCTCCGAAGGTTAGTGAATTTGATATTAGTTTTCCTGAATTAAATTTTTCAAAGATAAAAGAAATCTTAGTTAACCGTCATGGTTTTAGTGAAGAAAGGATTGACAGGCAACTTGAAAAGTTAGGGGAACTCAAGAAGGCGAAGCAGCAAAAAGCATTGGACAAATGGTTTTAATTTTGTTTCTTTAATCATTTTTCCGCAAATTTGTTTTCCAATCAAATTTGCTTGGCTGAAAAATGATTCCGCAGAAATTTTAATTTCGAGGACCGAAGGAAATCTTTGATTTACTGAGTCCAATTAATATAAAAAATAATTCAAAATTAATATGTTACTATTATAATGTAACAACAAAACAAAACCTTTATATAGTTTAAAATTTTAGGTATAATATGAAAAAAACAATCGAAAGATTATTTGGTCCTCTTGAAGTTCCAATTAAAACGTTTGGTTTAGATGAGGCTAACGCGAGGAATTTTTTTAATTATAATAAAAAATTCGGTGAAATTAATTCTAATAATTTAGTTAATCAATCAATATATGGAAAAGGTTCTTTTGGAGAAAGTTTTGATCAATTGTATACTTTGGCTGAAGAGTATCAAGATTTAGATTTGAAAAAAGATATAGCTTATAATAGAATAAAGGAAGCTGAAAGATTAAAAAGTGAAGCACCAATTTATTTGGCTAAATTTGGATCATTAGTTGAAGATTATGATTTTAAAAAAATTCAAAAAGAAAAAGATTTGTTTTTAGCTAATTGTGAAATGAACAATTTAAAAGAAAAATATAATGTTGTTAAAGGAGAATTAAATGAATTAAATCCTGCACGTTTATCCTTGAAGGACAAAACGATGAATCTTTGGTATTCTGTTTTTAATAAAGATAAAGTGAAAGTACAACCTAAAGAAGATGAATTTTTGAAGATTTCAAGACAAAGATTGAAAGATGAACTTCATTCTTTGAAAGGTGAAATTAAAGCACAAAATAAAGTTGTTAAGGTTGAAAAGAATCTTGTTAGAAATTTAGATAATAAAAAAAATGAAGCGTTGGGAAGAATTAATTTTATTAATTATACAATTGAAACCTTAAATGAAACAAAGGATTTTTATCAAGAATACTTGGCTAGAAATGGAGCTAGTTTAAATTAAGATGAAAGAGAGTAAATTAAGTTTAATTGCTGAAGAAGATTTTGTTGATATTATAAATTCTTTAAAGCCTGTAGTTAGAGGAAAGGAATTAAATGTTTTTCCACATTGTGAAGTTGAACCTTGTAAAAATTTAAGAGGAGAAGTAGTTGATTCTTCTATTGAAAGTTTAAATTATGTTGTGTTAACAAATTATTCAAATCCTTTGAAGGGAGATGAATTTAGATATCATGTTTCAAGTGATGGATTTGAGTATGTTATGTTTGAAGGAAAAGTTTTAGCTCATAACACAAATGGCCACATTGAGGGAAGAATTTTTGAGAACCCATTAAAGGCAATTGTAGGTTATATTAATCCAAAGTCAAAATTACTTAGGTAAATTAATTCTGTTTTTCAATTTCTTTCATTGCGTTAATCAATTGTGAATATTCTCTGCTATCTCTTCTTTCTCTTGGATTTGGTGAAGTTGCTGAAGGAACTCTTCTATTATATCTTTTTAATATTTGTTGAATTCTTGCGGAATATTTATTGTATTGTCTTCCTACATTGTTTCTTTCTTCTTGCATTTTTCTTAATTTTTCTGTTAAATCGTTTATTTGTTTCATTAACGATTCAAGTCGATTGTCGGTAGGATTTATTTTATGTATTCTATTGAATTCTTGTTGTAATTTTATTATTCTTTTTTTCATAATTCTTATTGATTTAAACATTCTTGGAGTTCCAAAATAATGTCCACCTTTCTTTTTAATCCAGAGCCCAATTATGAAAACTGAAATTCCAATCATTAGAAGAATTTCCCAATTGTAAACTATTTCTTCGTTTATTGAACCTATAAGTCCGAGGATTCCAATAATTCCTCCGCTAATCATTACTACTGCTCCAAGTCCCCAAAAAAGCATTGCAAGTATTGCTGTTGTTAGAAGAATCCAAGGAAAGAATCGATACATGAATTCTGCTATTCCAATTTTTAAGAAAAGACCTTCGTAGGAGAAACCTGTTTTTGATAAACCGTAAAGTGCAAACAGTGAAAGAATTATTGACATAATTATTCTTGTTGTTGTGTTTGGGAAAATTTTTAGTTTACTAACACCATATGTTATTCCCCAAAAAATAAGTAGAAATGCAATCCCTGCAAAAACCATTTCTGTGTTAATATAAAATCCGCCTATTGTTGTCCAGCTTTGTTCACCATAAGCACTAACTAAAGTAAGTAGTGCTGGAACAAGTCCAAAAATTAACCCCTTTTTCATAGATTATTTAGTAATTCAGGTTTTATAAAAATAGTTGTTTTATTTTTTTCTTAATTTGTTTTTCTCTTCACGTATTTTATTGTCTAAAATTTCAATTGATTTTTCTAAATCTTTGTTTCTTTCTAATATATTCATTAAAATTTTGTGTAATTCATTTATTTTTTTAATTCTTTTATTTCTTTTTTTAATTGATTCTCCTTTGAATTCTTTTAGTCCAGAATCAGTTAACCCAAGAAAAATTAATTCTTCATATAAATTCCGAGACTTTTTTATTCCAGTATCATAATTTTCTGTTAATTTTAGTAGGTGTTTTTCGAGTTCAAACAAAGTCGGTTTACCATAAGTAATTTTTGGTTTATTTTCTGTTTTTGGTTTGTTTTTTTGTTTTAGCTTTTCTTCTCTTCTAATTAATTTTATTTCTTTTTTTCTTTCTTTTGAAATTCTATTGATGACTTTTCTCTTTTTTTCTTCTTCTTTGTATTTTTTCTTTAATTCTTTTTGAAATTTCATTATTTTTTGTTTTTCAATTTTTTTCTTTTTTTCATATTCTTTTTTAGAAAAAATTCCATTTTTGGACTTGAATAAATTAAGATTTATCATTATTATAATATGTTTTATTCTTTTATAAGATTTGTCTTCGACTAATAGCTAAGTTTAAAAATAATTGTTTCCTCTTTTTATTATGGGGGTGAATAAAATTAAATCTAAGAATTTTTTTAGTTGGGGAAATATTCTTCCCTTGGCTTTGATTTTGTTTGGTGCTTTGCTTTCTTCTGTTAAAATTACTGGAAATATTATTGGGGTTTCAAATTTGCATGAGATTTTGGGTGCGAGTTTTTTCTCTGTTGGTCTTGTTTGGATGGTTGTTGTGGTTAAGTTGCAAAAATAATTTACAAAAATCTTTAAATGAGAAAATGTATTTTTAATTATGAAACAAAGAGCATTTAGTGTTTTAGGTAATATTGCAATTGTGAATTTTTCAGATTCTACTTCTTCAAAAGAGAAGAAGGTTTTTGCAAAAGAAATTTTAGAAAAAAATAAATCAGTTAAAACAGTTTTAGAGAAATCAAAAAAGTTTAGCGGAAGACTTCGAAAACAAAAAACTTCTTGGATTCTTGGAGAAAAAACTAAGGAAGTAATGTATCGAGAAAACAATTGTGAATTTAGATTTAATATTGATGAAACTTATTTTTCTTCGAGACTTTCTAATGAGCGTAAAGAAGTTTTGGATTTTGTGAAGCCAACAGACACTGTATTTGTAATGTTTGCAGGAATTAGTCCTTTTCCAATTGTTATAGCTAAGAATACAAAAGTAAAGAAGATTTATTCTAATGAATTAAATAAAAAAGCAAATGAATATGCAAAAATTAATATTAAACGAAATAAAGTTGAAGATAAAATTGAATTAATTCCTGGCGACATAAAGAAAGTTTCTAAAAAATTAGAGAAGGAGAACATGAAGTTTGATTTAATTTTAATGACTCGTCCGAATTTAGATGAAATGTTTTTAGAAGATGCTTTAATTTTGTCAAAAAATGGAACTAGAATTTATTATCATGCTTTTGGGAAAATTGAAGATGAGAAAAAAATAATTGATGAAATAGAAAAAGAAGTAAATAAGTTTGGATTTAAAATGAATTTACTAAATGTTAAACAAATTGGGGACATTGCTCCGGGAAAAGTTAGGTTTCGAATCTATTTTGAACTTTGGAAATTTCATCCCTTTTTGGCTAAAATCAAAAGATTTTTCTCACTCGTTTACAGAAAGTAAACAACGCGAAAAAAATCTTTAATTTTATCTCAAAAATGAATTGAAATTCTTTAGAAATTGTCGGTGATTATAATTCTTTTTTTGTTTCAATTGCCTTAGGAGTTTCTCCAACTCTCATTTGCAAAAGCTTCCTTAAACTTATTTCTTTCGTTTATTAGAACTGTTGCAAATGTTCGCCATGCCATTGTCATGTCGGTGATTATAATTCTTTTTTCACATCAATTGCTTTTGGAGCTTCACCGCCATGCCAAGTGAAACGTGGTCGCATCCTCATGGGATAAATTCTTTCGGAATTGTCATCAAGAATAATTGCTGAACCTTTGAGGCTTGGAAGGTCGTTCATGTATCCTTGAATGGTATTTGTTAAATATGATTGCATCATTGAGTTAAGAGCTTCAATATCTGTTTTTGAAGTCACCCTATGGGAAATTACAATGTCGGACTGCGTCATAACATCGGTGTGAATTTTTCCAGGTTGTTGTGTTGCTAAAACTAATGACAATCCTGGTTGACGTCCTTCACGAAGAATTTGAACAAGTGCATCGGTTGAAATTATTTTTTCATTTAATGGGAGGAATTCGTGGGCTTCATCGATAAATAACCAAATTAAAGGCATTTTCTTTTTTTCTGTTTCGCTTAAATAATTTAATCCTTTTGAAACTGCTGTTACTTCTTCAATTTTTCTAGCAGCCATTCTTTCGTTAAACATTTTTCTTGAGATTATACTTACAACAAGTGCACGAATGTTAAATGCTCCAATTGAATTGTAAACTGATAAGTCAAGTACAGAAGTTATTCCTCCTGTTGCTAAATCTGAAACTTTTGTTGGTGTCACTCCTTCTTTTGCAAAAATTCCCCAACTGTTTGCTGCTTCAAAAAGTCCGACTGCTGCATTGATTACTTCATTATCTGATTTTTTGTCTTCTTCTAATCCTTTTATTATGTCTTTAATTGTGTAATAATCTTTTTCTTCTATTATTTTTGCTATTGTTCTAATCATTAAAATTGAAATAGGATTAATCATGTCTAAGTTAAAAGTAATTATCCAATCTTCGGGGGTCATTTCTGGAACGGAAAGGGCAAATCTTTCGTCTACTGGAATTCCTTCTTCGATAAATTTATCAAAGTGACCGAATGGAACGAAAATTTTTACGGGCAAGTTTTTTGGTTTTAGTCCATTTTCATGAAGTAAGTCTTTATCTTTTTCATTTGCATATTTCATTGTCCAATAAATTCCCATTGTGTCAAAAATAACTGAAGCGATGTTTTCTGCAATTTCTGGTTCTAAGTCTGACATTTCTTCTGTTAATACACCTAAAGTATATGATTTACCTGAACCTCTTTTACCTGCAACTAAAACTACGTGGCTTCTTGAAACGTCCATATAGATGTTATTTGATAAAGAATTGTATTGGCCCATTTTCACGTATCCTCGTCCAATCTTGATTAATCCACGCATTCCTAACTTTTTTTTATCGTCTTCCCCTCTTCCTACAATTATGTCATATGGCATAAAATAATTAGGAAATCCTTATTTTTAATGTTTTAGATTAAAAATTAAGGTTTCTTTTCATTCTTTCTGGTGAAATTAAGGATTTATTTTATCCCTGTTTTCAAATTAATAATTTATAGAATTTTAATTTAATAATAATATAATTAGCTATAGGGCTTAATTATTTCATACTCCCCTAGAGGAACCTTTTAGGTCCATTGATTTTAAAGGTCGATTCTCCCCCAGAAAACCTCTAGGGAGTTTTTTTTCCTTTTATGGCAATCTTTAAAAAATTAAAATAATTAAGGATTATATAGAATAATAAGGGAGGGAAAAAAATGACAAAGAAAAAAAATAATTTTATGGGGAAAATCAAGAAAAATCCTTGGATGATTTCAACAGTTGTTTTGGCTATTGTTATAATTGTTTTAGCTGTTAACATGGCTACTTCAACTATTTCAGAAGAAAAAGCAAATGTTTTAATCGCGGATTTTGTTCAATCTCAAGTAGCTGGTGCTGCAATTAGTAATCTTGTTTTAGAAGATAATTTCTATAAAGCAGAAGTTTCAATTCAAGGACAAATTGTTCCACTTTATTTAACTAAAGACGGGAAAGAACTAGCAATTAATGTTATTCCTCTCGTTGACGAAGTTAAAGAAACTGAAACACAAACAGAAGTTACACAAGGTGAACTTGTGAAATCAGATAAACCTGTTACTGGACTTTATATTTGGTCTTATTGCCCATATGGTGTTACAGCTCTTAGTCCATATGCTGAGGTTGCAAAACTTTTGGGAGATACTGCGGATTTCAAAGTGTACTTGTATTATGCTGGTCACGGTGAACACGAAGTTCAACAAAACAAGATTCAAGCTTGTATGCAGGATTTAGGGTATACAACTAAATATTGGGATTATGCAAAAACTTTTGTTGAAACAATTTATCCTGAATGTTCAGGGGACATAGATTGCGATTTAGAAAAATCAGTTGAACTTATGAATTCTTTAGGTATTAATTCTGAAGAAGTTTTATCTTGTGTTACTGAAAAAGGTGAAGCTTTATTACAAGATGATTATAATGCTGCTAAAGAATTAGGTGTTACTGGTTCTCCTACTCTTGTAGTTAATGGGGTAAAAACTAGTGTTTCAAGAACTGCAGAAGCTTTCAAAGGGGCTGTTTGTAGTGCATATAATGCTGTTCCAGAATTATGTGCAGAAGCCTTGGATTCAACAGGAGTTACAACTTCAGGAAGTTGCTAAATTTCTTTTATTTTTTATTTATTTTTATTTTTATTTTTTAAGAATTAGCGAATGCTTTAATATTTCATAACATAAGCAATTTCTTCAACTTCTAGCTTTAGTTCTTTTTGAACTAGTGGGTTTTTTAGAATATTTTTAACTTCGTTCCATTCAGACATTATTCTTTTCATTCCAACGTGGGTTTTTTTAGAATATTTTTCTGCAATTGTTTTTCTTTTTGCATGTTTAACATTGTTTAACCAAATTTTTAGAATTCTTTCAGGTTTAGTATATTTGTAGAATCCTTTTTTTTCATCTTCTTTTGAAGCTGAAATCCCATAACTTGTGAAAATGTTTTCGTAAACTAAAAATCTCCAGTATTGTTGTTTGTAGATACGCCCTTTGAATAAATCTGCATTTGCGAGTCTTTGATACGCTTTTGCTAATTCTATCCCTGAGTAAACTTTTGAAATATTTTCTTCCATCCAAAGCATTATTTCATCCAGGGGCATATCCACTTTGTCAAAAAGTCCAAGCATTTTTTCGTCTGCTTTTTCTTGAAATATTTTTTTCATTACTTGGAAAATATCTTCTTTTTTGTTTCTTTCATAAATTTCAATTTCTTCTGGATTGTCTAGGGAACTTGCAGCTTCTAAATCGTTAATTGCACTACGTACATCTCCTCTTGAATTTATTGCTATTTTGTTTAATACATTTAGAGTTACTTCTTTGTTTTCTTTTTCTAGAATGTTTTTTAATATCTGTTTTATTATTGCTGGAGAAATTTCTTTTAGTTCTATTAGTTCACATTTTTTTCGTAGGTCTGAAACTTTTTTTCCCCAAGCGTCATTTGCTGTACAAATTATTGGATATGGTGACTTTTCAATTAATGAAATTAATTCAGAGAGTCCGCCACGGTCTTCAGTTCCGCTAACACCGTCGGCTTCATCAACTAAAATTAATTTTTTTGTGTTAAACAAACTTACTTGTTCTAAAACTGGTTTTAATTTTAAAGTCATTGAAGATTTGTTTCTTAGGTCTGAAGCATTCAATTCAAAAATTTCTGCACCTGTTTCTTTTGCTAAAACATGAACAATTGTTGTTTTTCCAATTCCTGGAGAACCTCCGAGTAAAAGCGCTTTCTTTTTTACTTTTGGAAATTTTTCAAAATAAGTTTTTATTTTTTCTATTGCTTCATCTTGACCAAAAATATCTGTGAACTTTTGTGGCCTATATTTTTCTACCCAAGTTTTCATTTTATTCTTGATAAATCTCCGTTTAATATGATTGGTTGCATTGCAATTATTTCATCTTTGTATAATATTTCTGGTATTGGATTTTGTAAATAAATTGGTTTATCAAGAATATGTGCGAAAGCCATTTCTAAAAATGTGTTTCCTCCAATATAATTTTGAATCTCATGTTTTTCTAAATTAACGACGAGTATTGAATCTCCTTCTTTTATTTTTTCAAAATATTTTTTGAATAAATCTCCTTCTTTTATTTTTTCAAAATATTTTTTGAATAAATCTCCTTCTATTTTATTTTTTGTTGATTCGTGTTTTGATTCTAAAGGTAATGTTTCATCAGCATAATATTCTGTATTTTTCGGAACTTCTACTTCAAAACCTTTTTCTTCAAGAATTTTTTTTGCTTTCCTCATTTCTTTTGAATGGTGCATACTTCCACATATAACAATTTTCATTTTATTCTTGATAGATCCCCGTTTAATATGATTGGTTGCATTGCAATTAATTCATCTGTAAAACTACAATTAGGTAAAGGGTTGTAAAAAAATATTTTTTTATTCAATCTCCATGCAGTATATATTTCAAGAAATGTTGCTCCTCCGATGTAATTTGGAATTTTATTTTTTTCAAAGTTCAAAACCAAAATTGCATCTTGTGGAGAGATATTTTCTTCGTCTTTTTTTAACATTTCTCCTTTCCAAATTATATGTTCTTTTTCACTAAGTTTTTTCATTTTTTCTTCCTTGAAGGGATCGTCATAAGAATTTGGCATTTTTAATTTGTGTTTATTTTTTTCCAAATGTTCTTTTATTTTTGGTATTTGCGAATAGAAATGTTTGCTACAGAGGATTATAATTTTCATTTTAGAATTATTTTCCAAGTCCAGCTAGAACGAAACTTGCTAACAGAGATAATAGTTGAACAAAGGGGTCGCTTCCTTCAACGATTCTAAATTCTATTTCCCCAGTTTTTTCTGTTAGTTTAACTTTAACTTCTGGTTCAATTGTTAAGTTCCAGATTTCTTTTTGGATTGATTTAATTACGTCTTGTCCTGAGATTGATTCTTTTAGCATAACATCTAAAAGTTTATTTTTTGAACCTTCAAAGTCTCCGGAAAGAGCGTATTCTAAAACTAATTTTATGTCCTTTGGTTTTGCTTCTGAAATTATTGTGTTTACTAAATCTTTTGTTATCTTTGGTGAAACTGCGGCGGTTGATTGCATTAAGTTAACTGAACGACGACAATCTCCCTCGCTTCCTTCGTATAATGCTTCAAAACCTTTTTCATCAATTTCTAATTTTTCTTTTTCTGCAATTAATTTCATTACTTTTGTTACATCTTTTTTTTCTAAAAGTTTGAATCTAAAAACTGCACAACGAGATTGAATGGGGTCAATGATTTTTGATTGGTAATTGCAAGATAAAATAAATCTACAAGTTGAAGAATAATTTTCCATTGTTCTTCTAAGTGCCTGTTGAGCTTCAGGCGTTAGTGCGTCTGCTTCATCCAAAAATATTACTTTGAATGGAACATTTCCAAGAGACTTTGTTCGAGCGAATGATTTAACTTTGTCACGAACTATGTTTATTCCTCTTTCATCAGATGCGTTAAGTTCTAAGTAATTGTCTCTCCAACTTTCTCCAAATAAATCTTTTACAACGATTAGTGCTAAAGTTGATTTTCCTGTTCCTGCTGGTCCTGCAAACATTAAATGAGGTATGTTCATTGAGTTAGTCAATGCTTTTACTCGTTTTACAATGTCTTCTTGTCCTGCAACTTCTTCGTAAGTTTTTGGTCTATATTTTTCAGTCCAGATTTCAGATGTCATAGTTTTTCTAAGAATTCTCGTTTTATAAAGATTGTTTTGTTATTCCTTAGTGTAATAATGATTAAAACCATTTTCAGTAAATTCATAAGTTATTGGTTTTTTCCCAAATACATACAGGAGAATACATGGTTTGTTTGGATTCAATTTTCTTGCAATTTTTAGATATTTTTCTCCTTTAGGCAATTGGTCACTTACTTTTTCTCTATTTTTTTTGTGATCATTACATTTGTATTCTATTATGTATTGATTTGTTCTTGTTTCAATAAAAACATCTACTGAACCTGCCTGTGTGTTTTTTTCAAAAAAATCTACTTCTGGACTTGCATGATAAAAATGGTCATTTATTCCAATAATCTCTGGATTATTTATTATTTTTAAGAGTCCTTTTGAATGGCTTCCAGGTCTTTTTGAAAGTAAATCAAATTGATCTGTATTTTTTTTATTTTCTCTTTTTTTGTAATCTTTTCCCAATAAATCTTTTTCAATTGTTTCAACTGAATAATCATTTCCCAGATTTCTTATGCATATTTTATTTTGTCTCATTGGGATTTAATTTGATTTGAAAACCAAACTCCATTTTTTCTTTTTTGTGTTACTTTAGTTTCATCACCATACATAACATTAATTTTTTCTCCAAAACAGATTTTTTGTGTGTCTGTTAAAATTTGTTCTAGGATTTCTCTTGTTGCTTGTTTTGAACTATTTGAAGAAGGAGATTTATATGAAAAAATAATTAATTCATCTTCTTTTTCAAATAAAATATCATATTGATTTGTTGAACCAGTTAGAAATGGAACTTCAATTGCTTTTGCAGATGGCAGACCAATTTTATCTGGATTATTTGCAATAATTTCTAATCTTTCTCTTCTTTTTTCTTCTTGTTTTAGTTCGAGATTAATTAAGTGCTTATATTTTTCTTTTATTTTTTCTTCTTTTGGAACATAAGGATTAATTCCTATTTTTTCTTTAATTTTTGTTTCTTCTTGAAATATATTTTTTGGAATTTTTTGTTTCTTTTCTTTTCTTGGTTCTCTAGGAGTTAATTCTATTTCTTCTTCTTTTGGAGCACCCCTCATTTTCATCATCATATCAAAATATTCTGTATATGCTTCATCTTGTTGATTTTCCAAAATAAATCTTTTATAATAACTACATCCGTTTAAACAATCTTTTTTGTATAAATGTTTTAATCCAATTGTTCCAGGATGAACGTGAAAAGAGCAGTAATGAATGTATTTTAACCCATTGACTTCATCAATTTCTGCGAAAGAAATTTTATTTGAGAGCATATTAAACTTTTTCTTTCCTTTTGGTTTGTATTTTCCATTAAAGCAAGAATTGTTATTCTCTCCCATAAAATTACAAACTATTCATGTATTTAAATGTCACTATTTAGTAGAAAATATATATTGTAATATCTAGTTTATTGGTGAGATTATTCCTTTTCCTTTGAATAATTCTTGATTGAATTTTTCTGCGTGGGTCTTGTATTTGAATGTTCCTGCCCATGAGCCTTCTACAAGTACTTTGTATTCAAGTTTTTCTGCATTTTGTCTCATTTCTTCAAATAGAAATTCTTTGTCTGTTAAAGAATAATATTTTGAGGCTAATTCATGTTCTTTTATGTATGCAATTGTTAGCCCATTAGATTTATTGAAGAATTCATACCATTTATTATCCATGTACTTTTTGAGGGATTTGGCTTTATAAAAATAGTTGTATTAACATTCAGAAAAAGAAGAATCATCAATTAACTTTTCGGATTGTCTTATCCATTCTTTTTTTGATAATTCTTTAATTATATCCCTTAATTCTTCGCCTTTTGTATATTCCTGTAATTCAACTTCAAGGGATTTCCCTTCATGAAATTCTTCTATTATATCTTGTGCATCAGTTTTAGAATAAATTTTGTCAAGAAGATAGATATCATTTGATTTTATGTAATTCACTGCCTGATTTACTTCAAATCTTCTAATGTAATGAATCATTAAAGAAATAATATTTTGGAATTTATAAAAATTCTTATTTAGAATTATCTAGATCTTGATCTTCTTAGCTTACGCTTGTGTTTTTCGTTTCTAAGTTTCTTTCTTTGCCATTTCCATCTCATTTGACCTTTCTTTTTCCATCGTCTAGAACTTCTTTTCATAGTGATTTCAATAAGATTTTCTTTTTAAAGGTTTGGGTTGTTTTTTTCTTTGGATATATATTTTTGAATAATAGAAACATTTATATAGTGTAATAACTACACTAAGGTATAAAATAAAAAATAACATTAAGGTTATCAGAATTTTAGGAGATTTTCTCCTCTTTTTTTGGTAATACTTAGTGTATATAATACACAAAATGATAAAAAATAAAATGCAAAAATATACGGATAAATATTTTCTTAGGTCAAATGAAATTTTGAAAAAAGAAAATATGAACCCTTGGGTAAATATGCAAGTTTTTGTTAGGAAGGGTCCGGGGAAAGTTGCTGGAATAAATGAAGCAACTAATTTAATATTAGAAAATAGTAATTTGGAAAAAATTGGTGGAAGAATTTATTCAAAAAACGAATTTGACTTTTATCAACCAAAAGAGACAATTATGAATATAATTGCTCCAATTCAAGAAATAATGGAGTTAGAAACAGTTTATCTTGGTGTTTTAACTGCTGGGACTACTAGATTGAATGATAAATATGATTTGGATTTTAATAAAATTGGTAAACAAATGAATGATGTTGTTAATCTTGTTGGGAATAGGGATGT
Source organism: archaeon (assembly GCA_009992215.1). GTDB lineage: Archaea > Nanobdellota > Nanobdellia > Pacearchaeales > GW2011-AR1 > GW2011-AR1. The sequence goes on along the minus strand of JAACWB010000011.1, from coordinate 29,285 downwards.
TCTTTATTTTGGTGCTAGACATTGGCATTATTCTTATGATTCTGCTTTAGCAAATTTAGCTTTTGAAAATGGAGTTACTAGTGTTGCTACAGATAATGGTGCTGAATTTAGTGGAATGAAAGGGGTTGGAACAATTCCTCATGCTCTTGAAAATATTTTTGGTTATTATAATGGTTTGGAGAATGCAGTATTAGAATCTACTAAAGCTTTTGATAAAAATATAAATATTAATGTTCCAAGAATTGCATTAGTTGATTATTCAAATTTTGAAATCACTGATAGTTTAAGGGTTGCTAGAGAATTAGGAGATAAACTTTTTGGAGTTAGGATGGATACTTGTGGGGAAAACATTTCAGAAGGGGGGAAATTAGGAAATAAAAAGTATTGGGAAGGAAAAGGAGTTACTGTTGAAGGAGTTTATGCTTTAAGAAAAAAATTGAATGAAGCTGGTTATGAAAATGTAAAGATTATTTTGAGTAGTGGTTTTAGCAATCCTGAAAAGATTAGAGCATTTAATGAAGCTGAAAAATATTATGGAATTAGGTTATATGATTCTATAGGTGCAGGATTTTTAGATGAACCTAGAACTTTTACTGCAGATATTATTGCTGTTGGTGAAACTGTTGAAGAAGTTGATTTTTATTCAAATAAAGTTTATACTAAAAATATAATTCATAAGGTTGGTAGACCGCCTAGATTAAATAAATCTTTAAGGAGAAAATTATGATGAAAACAATTTTTTGGAATGTAGATACTCAATATGATTTTATGAATCCTGATGGTAAGTTATCAATATCTAATGCCATGAGTATTACTAAAAATTTAGAAAAATTAACTAATTTTGCTAGGGAAAACAAATATCAGATTGTAAATACTGCGGATTGGCATAATAAATATTCTAAAGAATTATCAAAAAAGCCAGATTATAGAATGACTTTTCCTGAACACTGTATGGCTGAAACTTCTGGGGCTGAATTTATTGATGAAACAAAACCAATAAATCCTTATGTTGTTGATTGGCAAAATCAAAATTGGCAATATTCTGATTGTAAAATTAGGACTTCTCAAGAAATTGTAATATATAAAGATTTTTTTAATATTTTTGAAGGAAATAGATTTACAAAACAAGTTTTAGATGCTTTGAATCCGAATAGAATAATTATTTATGGGGTTGCAAGTGATGTTTGTGTTGATCAAGCAATTAAAGGACTTAGAGCGATGAACAAGGAAGTATATGTTCCTGTTGATGCAATTAAAGAATTGGATCCAAATGGACTTGAAGAATTGTTAAACAAATGGTTATTTCATGGTGTAAAATTGACTAAAACGGAGGATATTATGAAATATTTGAGCTGGTAATAGTTCAAATGTTTTTTATTCAAATGGAAGAAAAGATTTTTGATATAGACGAATTAACTGGAACTGTATTTTTGTCTTGTGCAGCATGCATGTCTGTTTATGCAGATGCATTAAGTTGGGCCAATGCAAATAAGGAGAGAATTGTGAAAGATCCTGCATTGGCAGATAATATAATAGTTCTTTCTTGTCAAGTTACTGATTTGGCAGTATTGAGTGATATCAGAACATTAGAAAATTATATGAAAAAATATGTTGGGAAAAAATATTTTATCAGTGGTTGTCTTGCAAAAAGATTAGATGTAAAATTAGAAGAAGGAGTGCAAAGACTTGAATGTCCTAGAAAATTTTATCAGCCGATTGAAGATAAGAGTTTGGTGAAATTTGAGAAACCTTTTTGGATTACAAATTTTGAAGAGACTGAAGAACAATTAGCTTCTGGAAATATTTTTAGAAATATGTATCCATTGAGGATAGGAAAAGGTTGCCCTTTTAATTGTAGTTATTGTACTATCCGGATTACAAGAGGAAAGTTTGCGGAATGTTATTCTAATAAATTAGAAGAAGAGTTCTTGAGATTTGAAGATGTCTTGCTTACAGCGGATAGTCCAATGATAAATCAAATCAAGGAATGGCATGATATAGCAATAAAACATAACAAACCATTTTCAATAAGAAATGTAGAGCCAAGTATTGTTTGTGGGTGTAGAAATGAATTTTTGAATTTAGCAAAGAAGGGGCTTTTGAAGATTTTTCATTCTCCAATACAAAGTGATAATGAAGCTGTATTGAAAGATATGAATAGAAATGTGAAAGATACTTTTGAAACTATAGAACTTGCAAGAGAATTGAAGAAATATGGGGTTGTGATTGCTACAAATATTATAATTGATTACAAAAATTTTGTGCAAGATTTTTCAAGAATAATGGATCTTTATGATTATGTTTCTTGGAATCCTTTGTGGGACGGGAAATGGGATAGAAAAAAGGCTGAAGAGAGATTTGAAAAATATATAATTTCCAAGGGAGTTGAATTGAATTAAAATGAAAAAAATTGAATTGATGAAAATTGATTATGAAAAGGTTGCTGATAAAATTGGAAATTTTATTATTAATAGAATAAGTGAAATCGGTTATACTGGTGGAATTTTAGGTGTTAGTGGTGGAGTTGATTCTACAGTTGTTGCAGCTTTGACAAAAAGAGCTTTTGATAATTATAATTTGACACATGATAAGAAATTAGAGTTAGTTGGTTATTTGATGCCGTCAAAAGTCAATAACCCAGCTGATTTGGAAGATGGCTTGGAAGTTGTAAATAAATTAAAAATAAGGTATGAAATTGTTGAGATTCAACCTTTAGTTGATGCATATTCTTTATTGGATGAAAAGACTGCAAAAAATGTTTATGAAAAAGGTAATTTGATGAGTGAGATTCGTGCTTTGGTTTTACATAGAAAATCAGCCAATGAGAAAAAATTAGTTATTGGAACGGGAAATCATGATGAGGATTTTGGAGTTGGATATTATACGTTGTTTGGTGATGGTGCAGTTCATATGTCTCCAATCTCTGGATTGCCTAAGAGGCTGATTCGTGAGATGGCTAGATATTTAGGTTTTTCTAATTTGGCTAATAGAGTTTCAACAGCTGGTTTGGAACCTGAACAAACTGATTTTGGTGATTTAGGTTATAGTTATAATTTTGTGGAATTAATTTCAGCTGGAAAAGAACAGGGATTTAGTGAGGAGGAATTGAGAAAGCATGAACAGGTAATTGAGTTATTTGAGAAAGATAAAGAAGATTATACAAAAATTTATGGGGGAGCAAAATTTGAAAATTTAGATAATGCTTTGTGTGATTTATTTTTTAGAAACAAAATTGCGAAGGCAAAGGCTGAAATAATTTCTCCACCTAGTTTTAAATTTGGAGGTAAAGATGAAATATAAAAATCCTTGTGTTACTGCTGATTTAATAATTGAAAATAACAATAATGAAATTCTTTTAATTCTTCGAGGAAAAGAACCATTTAAAGGAATGTATGCTTTACCTGGAGGACATTTGAATTATGGGTTGGAAACAGTTGAAAGTGCTGGTGTTCGAGAATTGAAAGAAGAAACAGGATTAATATCTAAAATTGGAGATTTGGAAATTTTGGGAGTTTATTCAAATCCAAATAGAGATCCTCGAGGGCATTATGTTACAGTTGCTTATATAGTTAAAAAATATTCTGGAATTTTGGAAGCTGCAGATGATGCAGATGATGCAGTTTTTTTTTCAATTGATAATTTGCCACCTTTGGCATTTGATCATAAAAATATTATAGGAGATTATAAAAAATGGAAGATAAGAAAATGAATTTATTTAAAACATATTTGAATGATTGGACTTTATTTGAAAAGGTTTGGTTGTTAATATTTACTTTAATAAATTTATATTTATTTTTTGTTTGGCAAGATACTATAATTGGATTAATAACTTCTCTTACTGGAATGATTTGTGTTGTACTTGTTGCAAAAGGAAAGATTAGTAATTATTATTTTGGTATTATAAATGTTATTTTATATGCATATATTGCATATAACAGTAGGTATTATGGTGAAGTTATGTTAAATGTATTTTATTTTTTACCAGTTCAATTTGTTGGTATTTATTATTGGGTTAAACATCGAGACAAGGATAAATCAAAAGATGATGTTAAAGTTTCAAATTTAACTTTTAAAGAAAAAATTCTTTGGGGATTTTTATCTTTTGTCGGAGTTTTAGTTTATGGTTTTATTTTAAGAATTTTGGGAGGAAACTTGCCTTTTGTAGATTCTATTTCAACAGTTTTATCAATCATTGCTATGGTATTAATGATAAAAAGAGTAACAGAACAATGGATTTTGTGGATAGTTGTAGACATTGTTTCGGTTTATATGTGGTTCTATGTTTTGTTCCAAGGAGGTAATGATGTAAGTATGCTTGTTATGTGGTCGGCATATTTAGTAAATGCTATTTACGGATATTATAATTGGAAAAAGATGGAGAATAAACAACATGGCAAAAAATAAAACTGTTGGTTTTTTGGGAGGGAAATTTCTTCCATTTCATTTAGGTCATGTATATGCAATTATTTCTGCATCAAATTATGTAGATAAATTATATGTTGTTTTATCTTCTTCTGAAAATAGGGATAGAGAGCTTTGTGAAAGAGATGGAATAAAATATATTCCAGCTGAAGTTAGATTATCTTGGATTGGAGAAAATTTGAATGATTTAGAAAATATAAAAATTATTCATATAAAAGATGATGCTTGGGATAATGATTATGATTGGGAAGCTGGCGCAAATATGATTAAAAAAGCAATTAATGAACCAATTGATTATGTATTTAGTTCTGAAACAAATTATAATGAATATTTCAAAAAATATTATCCTGATGCAAAACATATAGTGATTAATGAAGGGAGGGATGTTGTTCCTATTTCGGCTACGGACTTGCGTAAAAATATTTATTATAACTGGGAAAAACTTCCTCTTTCTGTTAGATCTTATTTTGTAAAAAAAGTTTTAGTTATTGGAACAGAAAGTTGTGGTAAATCAACATTAACAAAAAAATTAGCAAAATTTTACAATACAAATTATGTTCATGAAGTTGGTCGTGATTATTGTGTTAAATATTCTAATCATTTGACTTCTGAAATGTTTAATGAAATTTCTATGGAACATTGGCTTCTTCAGAAAAAATTAATTAAAGAAAGTAATAAAATTTTATTTGTTGATAGTGATGCAGTTATAACTCAATATTATTTGGATATGTATTTTAATGGTTCAAAATCCGAATTGATTGAAGAGATTGTAAAAATTCAAAATTATGATTTGGTTTTATTTTTAGAACCTGATGTAAAATGGGTTAATGATGGAATACGTTTTGCTGGTGAAAATGAAATTAGATTAAAAAATAATGAGAAACTTAAAAAAATGTTTAATGAAAGAAAAATTTCTTTTATTTCAATTTCAGGAGATTATAATGAAAGATTTATTAAATCAAAAAAAGAAATTGATAAAATTTTAAAATGAAAAAGAAAATAGCTTTATTTGGAGGAAGTTTTAATCCAATTCATAAAAAACATTTGGATGTTATAAAGGAAGTTATTGATAGTAAAAAAATTGATGAAATTTGGATACTTCCTTGTAAAAATCATTCTTTTAATAAAAAATTAATTTCAGAAAAAGATAGAATAAATATGATTAAATTTGCAGTTGAAGGATTTAAAGTAAATATTTGTCGGGAAGAATTAGATTTTGAGGGAAGGAGTTATGCTTATGAAACAGTTATTAGATTAAAGAAAAAATTCCCTTCTTTTGAATTTTATTGGATTATAGGAAGCGATATTTTTTATGAATTTGATAAATGGTATAAACATGAAGCTTTAGCAAAAGAGATAAAATTTATTGTTTCTTTAAGAGAAGGGTTCCCGATTAAAAGAACTGGGGAAATTAGGATATTTTTCACTTTAGAAGAAAAGGTTAATAATATCTCTTCAACAACAGTTCGTGAATGCATTAAAAAAGGAGAAAATATTCAAGACTTTGTTCCTTTGAAAGTTAAAAAATATATTATGAAAAATGGCCTATATAAAAATTGAAAATGTTTTGTTGGTTTATAGTAGAAAATCAGCAATGAATAATTCTTTTGATCTATTGAATAATTTATTAAAAAATAAAAAAATTTCTTTTTCTTCAATTTTAATAGATAATTTAAAATCAAATGATTTGAAAGAAAGAGATTTAATTATTGTTTTTGGTGGAGATGGGACTTTTATTAGAACTTCACATTTTTTACAAAATGAATTAATTTTGGGAATTAATTCTGATTCTAGTACGAGTGAGGGTGGACTTATGCTTTTGGATGAAAATAATTTAGAAAAATTAAATGAAATTTTTGAGGATAAATATTCTATTTTGAATAGAAGAAGGATTGATATTTATTTAAATGGAAAATTAATAAAAGAAAAAGCTTTGAATGAAGTTTATTTTGGAGCATTGAATCAATTTCATACTTCGAGATATGATTTAATTTTAGGTGAAGAAATTGAAGAACAACGGAGTTCGGGAGTTTTGGTTGTTACTTGTACTGGAAGTAGTGCTTGGTATAAATCTGCTGGGGGAAAATCTTTTATTGATCGAGATAGCTTACATTATTTAGTTAGGGAGCCGTTTATTTCTAGGCTTTTTAATCCAAATTTAATTCAAGGGAAAATTTTGAAGGAAATTAAATTTATTTCTAAAATGTATCATGAATCAGTTGTTTCATTGGATTCAAATTTATCTTATCCCGTTAATTATGGAGAAGAAGTTTTAATGAAATTAAGTGAACAAGGTTTGAATTGCGTTTCTTTTTTATAGAAATCTTTATATAGTGTAAATACTACACTAAGTTATGATAATAAAAATTTCGGATGATTTGAAGAGGGAAGAAATTTGGGCAAATGGAATAGAACTTTCTAATATAATGGGGATGGATTTTGTTAATGGAAAAAGAGTTTCTTTTTATCCTTCAAGTGAAAAAAAATTGGTTCATACTTTTATGAATCCTGTTTTGATGACAGATAATTATAAAATTGGTAAATTGGAACCTACAGTTCGTGATACTTTATTTTCTTTGTTTCAATGTAAACCTCGATGGGGGGAGTATGATGGAGTTAGTACTTATTGGGATGAAACACATAAAAAAGTTTGGTGTCCTTCAATTGATAATATTTTGTTTGCAAAAGTTTTAAAGAAATATTTGATTGGATATGGTTTTAAAAAAGGGGTTGAAATTGGTTGTGGTTCTGGATTTTTAACAAAATATATTTTAGAGAAAAATAAAAAAGTTGAAGAGTTTTTAGCAATTGACATTAATCGTGATGCAATTAAGTCTACTGAGGATAATATTGATGATTCTAGATTGAAAGTTTATTGTGGTGATGCTTTGAAAAGAATTAAAGGAGAAAAATTTGATTTAATTATTTGCAATCCTCCTTATGTTCCTCGTCCTGGAAGTCTTGATGATAATCCTTACGAGGGAATTGCTTTAATGAGACACTTAGTTCAGGAAGGTCAAAATTATTTGAATGAGGGGGAATTTTAATTATTAATATTTCTAGTTTGGGTTGGGATTTGGTATTTGATAAAAAGCCTTTAATGAAAGTGAAAATTTTGGATAGAATGAAAGTTCCCTTAAAAGTTAATAATATAATGAATAATAAAGAGTGGTTGAAATATTTGGAATCTCGGGGTTTAAATAAGAATATGCATGATGGTTATGAATATTGGCAGGAACTAAATATTTTGGAATTTAGAAAATGAAAAATATTTTGATTATAACTGCTCATCCAAGTGAAAATGGTTTTACCCATAAAATCGCAAAAAAATATTTTGATATAAGAAAAAAATTGGGTGATCAAGTAGATATAATTAATTTGTATAAAACAAAATATAAACAAAATTTTTTTTCTTTTGAGAATAAACAATATAAAAATAAATTGACAAGAGAACAGAAATATTTTCAAAAGAAAATTTTTTTAGCAGATAGATTAGTTTTTATTTTTCCTATTTGGACAGGTGATGCTCCTTCAATTTTAAAAAATTGGTTTGATTGGAATATAACTCCTCGTTTTGCATTTACATATTCTCATGGAATGGTAAAGGGGTTATTAAAAGGGAGAGAGGTATGTGTAATTACAACTTTGGGAGGAAGTGTTTTTTTATATAAAATTTTTGGATTATATGGTGCTATTAAAACTATTTGGAAAAGGTTTAGGATAGGGTTTAGTGGAATGAATTTGAAAAAAATGTATATGTTTGGAGGTTTTGATACTGGATTTGTAAAGAGAGATAAAATTTTAAAGAAAATTGAAAAAATTGCTTTGAAGTAATTATCTTTTTGGAAACTCTAAAGTAAATATTGAATATTTGTATCTTCTTGTTTTAGAAAATTCTTTTTGTTTTTTATTTCTTTTACAATTACAAATATATTTTTTATTGAATTCTTTTGTTGAAGAAAATGTTTTTGGAAGTTCTACATCTTTTGGTAAAAAAACATCATATTTTGTTCTGTGTTTAAATCCTAATTTAACATATGCATCATGATAGGGGGGATCTGCTCTCATCCAAATACCTTTTCCTTTTAATAATGGTGAATATTCTTCATATATTTTTTTTAATAAAATTTTTGCTAATCCTTTTTTTCTTATTTTTATGTCTGTAACTAAATTTATTGCACAATGATATCCTTTTGGATATGCATTTGGATAATCTTTTTGTTTTGCATTTAAATTTTTACTATTTATTGCAAAAATTGTATTTATAGATTTTGATATTAATATGGTTGCTATTGGTTTATTTTTTTTCATTAATGCAAATCTATATCCTGTATCTTTAAATGTTTTTTTTATTGATTCTTTTGAAGTATAATATTTATGAATTATTTTTTTTACAATCCAATCTGGAATGTGCCCTCCTTTTGATGCCTTAAATTCTTCTGTGCTTTTTTTTAGCATTTTTGAAATTTTATTTGAGAGTACCTTATCTCTCTTTGGATCAACAAGTTTTAGATAATATTCTTTCATACTTAATGTATTAATGACACATATATAAATCTTTGTTTTGAAATAACATTATTTAAATAAAAGTTAATTGTTATTAATTTTATTATGGGCATAAAAAATTTATCTATTGAGCGAGTTTGGAATAATTACATAGGGAATATTTGGTATAATCTTTTTGTTTTTTTTAATTTATCAAAAGAAGGAATACTTGTTGAGATTGCTCCAGGAGAAGTTAATAAAATAGGGTTGGGTTTATCAAAATATAATTTTTCTGGTACAATATATTTAGTAGATATATGCAAAAATTCATTAAAAAAGGTTGTTCGTAAATATAAATATTCTATGCCTCATGCAAAAATTATTCCTCTTTGTATCCCTTTTGGGGAATGTTTTAATTATTTGCCTTCTAAAATTGATATGTTGGTTTCAAATCACCCATTAGATGATTTGATTATTGGAAAGAGTATGTCTAAGAAAAAAATTAATAATTTTTTTAGTAATCATTCTAATCTCTTGGTATCAAAAACGAAAAAGTTATGGCTTGATTTTGAATCTTCCAAATTAAATTCTTTGAAAATTAAAAGAAGTGTTTTTGATGATTGGAAAAATATTATAAAGAAAATAAATCCTTCTTTTGTGATTATTTCTCAATATGAAAGTTATTTTTTTAAAAAGAATAATCTTTTGTCTCCAGATAAACATGCATTTGATATTTTGAAAAAACTTAGAAAATTTTATTATGATAAAGAAGTTTGTATGAAGGGAAAAATTGAGAATTTAATTGAATATAAAAGATGGCTTGTTTTGAAAATGTTTAAATAGCTTAATGTCTTATATACAATATGAAATTTGATGAATATGAAAAACCTGCGGTGACTGTTGATACAGTTATATTTACAGTAAGAAATGATTCTCTTCAGGTTCTTTTAGTTAAACGTGGAGTTGAACCATTTAAAGGTAATTGGGCTATTCCAGGGGGTTTTGTTAAACTTGATGAGTCTTTAGAAGATGCAGCTAAAAGAGAACTTAAGGAGGAAACTGGTGTTAAAGATGTTTATTTAGAACAACTTTATACATTTGGAGAAATTAAACGTGATCCTCGTGGAAGGGTTATTACTGTTTCTTATTTAGCATTAATTAATTCAGACAAAATTGTTTTAACTCCTTCAACTGATGTAAATGAAGCTAAATGGTTTAATGTTAAACATTTACCTGAATTCGGATTTGATCATAGAAAAATTTTAAATTATGCGCTTAAAAGATTAAAGTGGAAATTTGAATATACTCCTGTTGGATTTTCTTTATTGCCTACTAAATTTAAACTTTCTGAACTACAAAAATTATATGAAATTGTTTTTGATCGAGAATTTGATAAAAGAAATTTTTCTAAAAAAATTCATTCATTGAATTTTTTGAAAGAAGTTGGAATTGAAAAAGATGTTCCTTATAGACCTTCTAAACTTTATAGTTTGAAAAGTAAAGTTCCAGAAATTATTGAACTTATCTAAACTTTTTAACACCAACTCTTTTGCAATATTTTTTTATTGGACAAGTTGAACAAAAAGGAGATATTGGAACACAAACTTGTCTACCGAATTGAACGAAGATTGAATTAAATTCTTTCCAATATTTTTTTGGTAGGATTTTTATTAATTCTTGTTCTGTTTGTTCAGCGAATTTTGTTTTTACCCAGCCTAGTCTATTTGGAACTCTGTGACAGTGAGTATCAACAGGAATTACTGTTTTGTCATAAGCAAATGCTAAAACAATATTTGCGGTTTTTGGTCCAATATGTTTAATTGAAATTAATTCTTCGTATGTTTTTGGAACTTTTCCATTAAATTTTTCTAAGATTTCTTTTGAAACAGATTTTAAGGCAATTGCTTTTTTATTGTAGTGTCCAGTTTTAAAAATTATTTTTTTTAATTTTTCAGTTGGGAGTTTTATTATTTTTTCTGGCGTGTCTGCAATTTTAAATAAATTAGCAGAAATGACTTCCGTTGTTTCATCTCTTGCACGAAGAGAAAGTAAGCAAGAAATTAAAATTTTAAATGCATCAGCTTTTCCTCGCATTTTGTTTAATGTTGTTGTACTTGCGGGAAATTTTTTTTCTAAAATTTTCATTACTGGATCAATTGTTTTTGGTTTCATTTGTTTAAACGCCTGTTGTAAAAACTGGAATTTGATTTTCTTTTAATATTTCAACTGCATCAACAACAGATTTTTCTCCTAAGAAAAGTGCAATTATTTTATTTTTCCATCTTGAACTTGCAATTACTTTTGCTGTGTTTGTTGCATCGCTCATTGTTTGTGGGGTGAATATTACAACAATGTTGTCATATGGTTTTGAAATTCTGTGAAGTGCCTTTTTATAATCATTTGGTGTTGCAGTTCCAAGAATATCTTTTGGTCCAAAAACATTGTAACCTTTTTCTATTAATTCATCTGTAAGAAGTGCACCCGCTCCTCCCGCGTTTGTAATTATTGCAATGTTTTTTCCACGCAAATTTTTTGTTATGTCTTCTTTTTTTAGGTTGAAACATTCTGAAAGGGAATTAAAATATTTTACTTTTGCTTGCTTGAAGGCTCCTTTGTAAATTTCAAAATTTGTTGCAAGGCTTCCAGTGTGTGACATTGTTGCTTTTTGTCCAATTTCAGTTTTACCTGATTTCACAACGCAAATTTCTTTTGTTGAGTTTTTGCAAGCATCAATAAATCTACGTCCGTCTTTTAATTTTTCAATGTAGAGAACAATTTTTTTTGTTTCTTTGTCTTCATTAAAGTATTCAATAAAATCTGCAAAATTTAATCCTGCCATGTTTCCTAAACTTATGAACCCCCTGAGGGGAATTTCATAATCCAAAATAAAACTTCCGAGTGCTCCACTTTGGCTAATAAAAACTGTGTTTCCCTTTTTTGGACTTTCTTTTGAGAAAGTTAAATCTATTTTCTTATCTGTGTTTATTATTCCAAAACAATTTGGTCCTAAAAGATTTATTTTATTTTTGTCACAAAATTGAATTATTTTATTTTCATTTCTTTTATCTCCAATCTCAGAAAATCCAGCAGAAATAATAATTATATTTTTGATTTCTTTTTTATTTGCATCTTTTAATACTTTTAGAACAGTTGGTTTTGGAGTTGCAATTACTGCTAAATCAATTTTTCCTTCGTAATCTGTTAATTTTTTGTAAGCAGTTTTTCCCATTATTTTTGGATCATATTTGTTTATTGGAATTATTTTTCCCTTGAATTTTTTTAATTTTTCAATTAAAATGTTTCCTACTTTTCCTTTTGTATTAGATGCTCCAACAACTGCAATACTTTTTGGATTGAAGAATAAATTTAAATCACCTTTCATTACAATTCAAAGAATACTTTGTTTTTAAGTTTTCCTTGAACGTGTTTGTGAGAGGGGAATTTATATAAAGGATTGTATATTTTAATTATCAGGTGATTTTAGTGAAGTACTTTTCAGAAAAAGAGGCGGAGGATTTTTTGGAGAAGTTTGGTTTTAATGTTGTTACACGTAAATATTGTTCTAGTAAAAAAGATTTGTTTGTTGCAATTTCAAAAGTTGGAGGTTTTCCTTTTGTTATGAAAGTTTCTGGGAAGAAAATAGTTCATAAAAATAAACTTAATGGAATCAGGCTAGGACTAAATACTTTTTCTAATGCACTTCAAGAATTTGATTCACTTAAAAAAATTAAAGGGGCAAAGGGAGTTATGGTTCAAAAGCAAATTCCTTTTCAAAAAGAGTTTTTGATTGGTATTAAAAAAACACAAGATTTTGGTCATGTTGTTATTTTTGGTAGTGGTGGAACAAATGTTGAATTAAAAAAAGATGTTGCATTCAGAGTTTGTCCAGTTGAAAAGGAAGAAATAAAGAAAATGATTAAAGATACTGAAATTTCAAAGGGTCTCTTAAGTGAAGAAGGAAAGGAACTTGAAAAAGTTATTTTAAAGATTTGCAGTTTGGTTAAAAAATATCCAAATATTTCTGAACTTGATATTAATCCGCTAGTTATCTCAGAAGGGCGGGCTGTGGTGCTTGACGCTAGAATTCTTTTTGAGTGATTTTGTTTTCTTTGAATTATACTTCGTTATTTTCCTGCTCGTTTACCAAAGTAAACAACGCAGAAAAATGCCTTGTCTAATCCTAAAGAAAACAAAATCAAAGGAAGATTTATAAAAATTAATGGAGTTTAATTAAGATGACTAAGATATTGGTTTTATCTGATTTTCATGGAAAGTTTCCTGCTAATTTGAAAAAAGAAATAAAAAATGTTGATATGATTATTTCTTTGGGGGATTATCGGGGAATTGAAGGCCAGGATGATTATTATATTGAAATGTTTAAACGTTTTAAGGAAGGGAAAGGTTATTTGAGTCCTGAAAAATATTTTGGTGAGAAAAAATACAAACGATTAGAAAAGAAAGCATATATTGATATGAAAAAAGTTCTTTTGTATCTTAACAACACAAAAAAACCGGTTTACACAATTATGGGGAATTATGATCATTCATTATATAAATTTCCTTTTCAAAAGAACTTTTCTGAAAAAGGTGGAACTGATGTTAAATGGTTTAAAACTTTAGATAGAATAGAATCGGTTAATTATAAAATTAAGAAAATTAATGGGATTGAATTCTTTGGATTTGGAGGTTATATGGATGATGAATCAAATTTACCTGATAGAAAAAATACAAATTTGAGTAAAAATCAAATTAAAAAATTAAGACGGTTTGATAAAACTAAGGAAGGATTTTTTTCTTTGGTTGATAAAATGAAAGAGAAAGGTATTTTTGTTTTACATTATCCTCCTGCAAGTAAATTTGGAAAAGTTGCAAATAAAAAAAATCCTTATTTTGGAAATAATGTGGGTATAAGATATTTTACAGAGGTAATTAAAGAGAAGAAACCTTATTTTGTTTTGTGCGGGCATATGCATGAACATCAAGGAATGATGAAACTTTATGGAGTTCCATTAATTTCTGTTGGTTGTGCACATGAGGGAAAAGGATGCGTTATTGATTTTGACTTTGACAAGAAGAAATTAGTCGATGTAAAGTTCATAAAGTAGTCATTTTGATTATTTATTTTTTCAGAGAAAAGTATTATTAAGTTAGGATTTGTTTTTATTTTATGAAAAGAGGAAAGCCAAAGAAAAAGAAATTTGCGCAGAAAAAAGAAAAAATAAAAAAAGTTGTAAAAAATATTTCTTTTTGGCATAGGGTAAAAAATATTGAGGAAAAACATACACTTTTGTTTTTTTTGATTGTTGGAATTCTTTTGGTTATATTTTTAGTTTTTGGAACAAGACTTTATTTATTTTTTAATTTTATTTTAGGGCATGACACAATAGTTCAATTAACTGCGGATAATCAAGATTTTTTTATGAAAAATTTGGAAACAGGGGAAGTGGAATTTGATGTTTATGTTTCAACAAATTTTTTCTGTGAGGCTTCGTGTGACTATAGTTTTGAAGATATTAGTAGTGGTTATATAATTGATAAAAATAATTTCACGACAAAAATTTCTAACCCGGGTAAATTTAAGTATTCCTTGGTTGCACCAGAAATTGGTGAGGGGCAGAAATTGTACAGATTTTATGTTGAATGTTCTAGTCATAAAACAAGTTTTTGTAGGACTGATGAAGAAGAAAAAAAGAGAAGTTATCTTGTTGCTTTGAATTATGAACTTAGTCCTGAACAGGCTTTATTTAGGGAAAGAGCAAATGATTCTTTGAAACAATTAATTTTTGAGAATGATGAACTTAATAGAATAAATCTTGAAAATATTGAAATGCATAAGATACTCTCCGAATATATTTTACTTGATAATTTGACACAAGATAATTTAACTTATATTGGAAAGGAATTAGATTTGTTAATTGAAGAATGGAAGAATTATCGTTATGAAGAAGTTTTAGGGGATTTACTTTTTGAAAAAATGAATGAAACTCGTAATCTTTTTGTTGAAGAAAATTATAACCTATCTTCACTTTTTATTGATTTTAATTATTTAGTTTTTGATTTAGAGAACATAAGAAAAGAAATATATGGATTAACTTTAATTGAGAATGTTAGCGAGGAAGATTATATTAAAATTTCTTCTTTAGTTAATGAATATAATTCATTTGTCAATTTAACTTCTTCTTTATTCAAATTAGGTTTAGCAAATAATACTGCCAATTATTTTTATTATTCTATTAATGAAACAATTGAAAATTTAAATTTGACAGGAAATGTAACTTATAATTATACTGAAATTGATACACCTAAAATTGGAGTAATTAGTAAACCATTTTATTCAAATTATTCTTCTGGAAGAGAAGTTATTACTGAGGAACCAATGTGTTGTTACAAAGGAGATTGTGATGTTTGTTGTTCTAATGACTGTCATGATGATCAAGACAAATATCCAATTATTTTAGTTCATGGTCATTCTTTTAATGATGCTGTTTCAGCGGAGAGTAGTATTGGAGATTTGAATAGCATTAAGGAAAAATTAATTGATGATGGGCTTATTGATGGGGGCTATGTTATTGTTAGAAAATTAAATAGGACTGGAACATTTGCCAGAACAAATAAACAAATGGTTTTTTCTGTTAGTTATTATTTTGATATTTATCAAAATGATGAAGAAACTTTTGTTTTACAAACGAAAGCTGATAGTTTGGATACATATGCCTTGAGACTTAATGATATTATTGAAAATGTAAAACTTATGACAAATAGGGATAAAGTAAATATTGTAGCACACAGTATGGGAGGTCTTGTTTCAAGAAGATATATGCAAATTTTTGGAGATGATAGTGTAAATGATTTAATTATGATTGGAACGCCTAACCATGGAATTGATGGATATGTTCTTTCTAGTTGTCCTGTTTTTGGAGCGGATATACATTGCGAGGCAATGGATAAAAGTAGTTTGTTTTTGAATAAATTAAATTATGGAAAAGTTCCAGAGACAAATGTTTCTGTTATTATTGGTGTTGGTTGTAATACTGATGGCAGTGTTGGGGATGGAATTGTAAAAAATGAAAGTGCTTATTTATCGTGGGCAAAGGATTATTATGTGAATGGAACTTGTAGTGGAGTTAATTTTTTACATCAAACGATTTTAGACGTTGATAAATATCCAGAAGTTTATAGAATAATAAAGAACGAATTAAATATTTAATCCATAAGAATCAGCAAAAATTCTTATTTGTTCATAGTCCTCTAAAAACTTTATTCCTTTTGTTGTTAATTCATATGTTTTTTTTGTTTTTGAAATTTTTTCTTCAACTAATTCTTTTTCTATTAATTCAGTTAGATATTTTTTTATACTATTGTTAGACAAATTTGATTTGTAAATTAGTGGAGTAATCGAGATTTGTTTTTTCTTTTTTATTATTTCTAAAATATCTTTTGTTATTTCAGTTTTTGTTCTTTTTTTTGCCATTTCTTATCCTCAAATGATTTGTAAATAATATTGAAAATCCAACGAAAAGAAGTATTTCATAACTTATGTAAAAGATATTTGAATAAACATTAAATATTTCTATTGTGTTTCCAATTAATATGAAAAGGAATGCAAGGAAAGTTAGTTTTCTGTGCTGGCTTGGGTTTTCTTTGAAATTTTTATAAAAGTATATTACAAGTAAAGAAAGGATTATTGAAATTGTAAAGTAGAAGATGAAGTTTGCATAAATACTGAGTATAACTGAAATTGTACCAAAATAGATTAGTAAGAATAAATTTTGTGATTTTTTGTTTTTGTTTGTAATTAAGAATAAAGCAATTACTCCAACCATTAGGAATATTTTGAAAAATAATATTGAATAGAAGTTTATTATTTGTAAGTTTTCTATTATGTTTCCAATTTGGGAGAATAAATTTATTTCTGTTATTTCTATTGTATGTAATATTGTTAGCCCTATTATTATTTTGAAAAGAAATGCAAAACCAATTAATGCAAAAGCCATTGAAAACCTTTTGTAATCTTTATCTTTTATTATTGAATATATTTTTTTACTTTGAACAGAAATCAACCCAGATATAATTATAATTAATGTATCCAAAATTACGTCGATTCCGTAAAATCTTTCTATTGAAAAAATGCCAAAAGCCATGGTCTTAATTTGTTTTTTTCATTTATAATATTTATGAATTATAAATCCAGATTATTTCTTCTTTTTTTATTTAAAATAGAATGACTTTTGTTTTTCACAAGGAGGTAAAAACAAGATGGACAAATACAATAAAAAATTACTTTGGGCACAAGGCGTTTCTGATTCAGAATTGGTTATCCTTGAAGAACAATTAGATCCTGAAGAATTGTTTTTAGTTGGATTTTTGAAAGGATTCAACAGAAAGAATATGATGGATTGGAATGAAAAAGAACTTTGGAATTAATTTTTTTGTTCTTTTTCTTTTTTGTTTTTAGTAAATATTACTAATTTGAATTTTAGTTTCACGTAAATTGAAATTTAAATTAGAATGTTAAATAAGTAACCAGTAAAAATAATTCCCATAGTTACAATTGAAACATAAATAATTAGTAACTTTGGTTTTAGGATTTTTTTTAGAATTATTATTTCAGGTAAAGATAGAGCTGTAACAGACATCATGAATGCCAGTGCTGTTCCCAAGGGCAAGCCTTTTTCAATCAGGGAACTAACAATTGGAATTACTCCTGCAGCGTTAGAGTAAAGAGGAATTCCAATTAGAATTGCTATTGGAACTGCAAACCAGTTTTCCTTTCCTGCAATTTGTGTTAGTAGATTTTCTGGAGCATATCCATGAATTGAAGCACCAATTCCAACTCCAATTAAAATATATGGGAAAATTTGTAAGATTATTGCTTTTGTTTTTTCTAAAGATTCAGTTATTCTTTCTTTTTGTAATTTTTTCTTTTGTTTTGTTTGTTTTATTCTCATTTTGTATATTGATTCTTCTACATATTTTTCTAAATTTAATTTATCTAAAATAAACCCAACAATTGTTGCAATTAGCCAGCCTGAAATTAAATAGATTAAAGCAATTTTCCAACCAAATAGTCCCCAAAGCATTGCTAATGCTATTTCGTTAATTAATGGTGCTGCGATTAAATATGAAAATGTTGTTCCAAGAGGAATTCCTGCTTCCATAAATCCGATAAATAAAGGAATTGCTGAACAAGAACAAAATGGGGTGAATATTCCAATTGTAGAAGCAATAATGTTTCCAATAAATTCATTTTTTTTAGAAAGTATTTTTCTTATTCTTTCTTGTGATAAATATGTTCTTATGTAAGATATAACTGAAATTATTACAATTAGTAGAATTAATATTTTTATGCTGTCATAAATAAAAAAATTTATTGATTCTCCTAAAACTGTTTCTTTTGATAAATTAATTAAGTTGTATGTTAACCAATCAACAAATATTTTTAGTGGATAAAATAAGTCCATTTTATTTTTTTGTGTTTGAGATATTTAAATTTTCTCAAAAATAAAAGCGCTTCTTCCTTCCCTCATTCTGTGAAATGTTCTTTAAACTCATTTCATTTGATTATTTGAATGAATTCAGAATAAAATAAAAGCGCCCCGACCGAGATTCGAACTCGGGTCACCAGCGTGAAAGGCAGGCATTCTTGGCCTCTAAACTATCGGGGCTTCTAGTCATAATTAAGTTAATTAGTTTAAAAAGCTAACGATTAGTTAATTTTATTTTTATAAAATAATAAGAAAACTTTTATATACGAAATTTGGTGATTAATTGTATGCTTCGCTTTTGAAGTATGTTATACAATGATCCTGTAGCTCAGCCTGGTCAGAGCGCTGGTCTTATAAGAACTGAACCCGCTAGGGTTTTGCCTTTTTGGATTAATCTAAGAAAGCCAGAGGTCCGGAGTTCAAATCTCCGCAGGATCACTTTCACTCCGTCTCTACAAAAGATTTTTCAGACAGTTTGTCTCGATTGGGAAACGAGCCAAAGAAAAATATTTAGAGGTCCGGAGTTCAAATCTCCGCAGGATCATTTTATTTAATTTTAATAAAATCTTTTTTATTTTACAATACTTTTAGAAAATTTTTTCCTACAAATTTATCGTCGGGAAATATGTTGTAAGTAAAAGGAATATTTATATAGTAAATTTTCTTATTTTTTGTAAGTAAAAACTTTTACTTGGGGATAAAGGGATATGAGGCGAAAAAATTTTCTTAACTTTGGTTTTTTATTAGCAGTTAGCTTAATTTTTTCTTTAGGTTTTGCAGCTTCATTGGATGTTCAAGACGATTTACATTTGAATATTCAAACTTTGGATGGGGCAGGCGAAGTAATCACTGGAACATTTAATTTTCAATTTAATATTACAACTGATCCTAGTTGTTCTAATGTCATTTATTCTGATTCACAAAGTTTGACAACTGACTCAAGAGGAATTGTTTCAGTTTATTTGAATGATACAAATTTAGATTATGATAATCAATACTACCTTTGTTATTACAGAGATTCAAGTTTGATTGATGTTACACAAATTGCAAGAACTCCTTACGCGTTTAGGTCAAAATATGTAAATTCTTCTGGAATACAAATTGATTCAGGTCTTGATTTTTCTGGATATAATTTAACTGCAGATTATTTTATTGGAGATGGTTCTCTTTTAACAAATTTGAATGTTAGTGCAATTGATTTGAGTAGTTATGTTCCATACACGGGTGCGAATCAAAATTTAGTTTTAGGTGCAAATAATTTTAGTGTTAATACAAATACTTTATTTGTTGATTCAAATAATGGACGTGTTGGAATTGGAACAACAAATCCTCAAGGCTCTCTGCACGTTGTTGGTAACTTTGCAAATACAGGGGGTTATACTTATACTGATGGTTTTAGGGGATATACTTATGGGGGAGGTATTGATATGAAATCTACAGGAATTGATTTTTATACTTCTACAGATGATATAATTACTTTTACTACAAGACCTGCAGGAGTTATTACTGAGCAGATGAGGTTAACAAGCGAAGGTAAATTTGGAATTAATACAATAAATCCTCAAAGAGAATTACATGTTAATGGAGATATTTTATCGAATGCAACAATTAATGCAACAGGGGATATTTGTATTGAAGGAGGAATTTGTTTAAGTGAAGCTGGAACTGGTTCAGGTAATGTTATTGGTACAGGTTCAGCTAATCAAGCTGCTTTTTGGACTGCGGGTGATACAATTAGTTCAGATGGAAATTTTACTTGGGACAATACAAACAAAAGATTGGGAATTGGAACTAATATTCCTCAAAATACATTTCATATAAATTCTGGAACAACTGACGTTGCTGCAAAGTTTGAAAGTACAGATACTCGTGTTTGGTTGTCTCTTGTTGATGATGGGACAACAGATTTTACTGGATTTGGGGTTTCAAATAATGATTTGGTTTTTAGAACAGATTTAGGAGATATTTCTTTTAGAGCAAGTGATACTGGTTTAGAACAAACAAGAATGACAATTTTGAATAGTGGTAATGTTGGTATTGGAACAGATAATCCTAATTATAAATTGGATGTTTTGGGAAACATTAATATTGACAGTTCTTCAGCTTATCTTTATGATGGTGTTCAAATTTTGAAAGCTCAAAAGCTAGCGGATACTGTTTATAGTACAATTTCTGTTGGTGCTGAAGCAGGATATTTGAATACTGGGAGTTATAGTACTGCAATTGGTTATAATGCTGGTCGTTCAAATTCTGGAAGTTATCAAGCTGCTATGGGATATTATGCGGGAGGTTCAAATACTGGAACAAGTCAATCAGCTTTTGGTTTTCAATCAGGTTATTCTAATATTGGAAATTATCAAACTGTTTTTGGTAGACTTTCAGGTCAATCGAATACTGGAGATTATCAAATAGGTTTTGGTTATGATGCTGGTCGTTCAAATGCAGGAGACAGGGTTATTGGAATTGGTTATCAAGCAACTAGAAATAATACTGTTGATGATGTTATTGCTATTGGTTACCAGGCAGGATATAATAATTATGTTCCAAATCAATTTATTTTACAACAAGCAAATATTAATTCTGTTCCTTTGATTCAAGGAGATTTTGCTACTGGATTATTGAATATTCAGAGTTTGAATGCAACAGGAGATATTTGTTCAAGTGGGGGATGTTTAAATGATGTAGTTAGTGGAAATATTAATTCTAACAGTTCAAATTATTGGGACGGGCTTGATACACCAAGTGATATTTTAGGAAGTGAAATAAATAATGATTTAATTTGGTTAAATGCTTCTGGAGTTGTTGATGCGGTTGGGAATTGGTCTAGTGAAAAAGATAATTATTATACAAAAACTGAAACTTATAATCAAAGTGAAATTGATTCAATGATTACATCTGGAACTGCTAACAATACAAATTATTTTGATTCATATGATTCAAGTTATTTCATGCCTCTTAATACGTCAGTTTATGGACAATTTGATTTTAATGGTGGTTGGACTGGTTCTGGAGTTAGTATTGTAGGTGGAGCAATTTATGCACAGAGTGGTTACTTTTATGATATTAATTCACTTCAGGTTACAAACTTGGAAGTTAATGGTTCACTTATTCCAGATTTAGATAATCAATTTGATGTTGGTAATTCAACAATGCGTTGGAAGGATGCTTATTTTAGTGGAGAAATAAATGCAAGTTCTTTTGTTGGGGATGGAAGTGGACTTACAAATGTTAATGGTTCTACTCAATGGAAAGATAGTGGTTCAGATATTTATTATAACGAGGGTAATGTTGGTATTGGGACAGATAGTCCAAGTTATAAGTTAGTTGTTTTAGGAAATATTTCTTCTGATGGACAACCTCTTGTTCTTGTTAATGACATTTCAGGATTAAATGGGCTAGTTCCTTTTGAAATAAAGTCTTCTGGAAATTCTGCAAAAATGAGATTTCAAACTGATGGAAATAACAAATATTGGGATTGGGTTCTTGGTAGTTCAGGAGAGATGAGGTTTGATAGCAATGATGGAATTTACAAAATGTATTTAACTAATAATGCAAAACCTTATTCTTTTTATGCCAATAATGTTGGTGTTGGAATTGGTACAAATGTAGTTAATAATGATTTAACGGTAAATGGTAGTGCTGATTTTTCTGGTAATGTTGGAATTGGAACAACAACACCACAAAATGAATTGAATGTTGTAGGGGACTTGAATGTTACTGGAACAATTTATGGGGCTACTTTTGATGGTGTTGAGAGTAACTGGAATGTTAGTGGAACTAATTTATATCCTGCTGATTTGAGTTATAATGTTGGAATTGGAACTGATGTCGCTTCATATCCTTTAACAATAAATTCATCTAATGGGAATATTGGCAGATTATCTTATGGGGGAAATAATGCAACTATTAAAATGAGTGTTGCTGGAGGAGTAAGATTAGATACTGATGTGCATTCAACATTGTATGGTTTAGGTATAGGAATGGATCCAATATACGCTTTGGATGTTTCTGGTACTATAAGGGGGACAGGATTTAGAGCTCAAGCAATAAATTCTTATAACACAGCTAGTGATGGAACATTAAATTTACCTTCTGGAAGTTATCCTTCAATTACTCGTAATCAAGCTGATAGTCGTCCAACAATTTTAATACAAAATTTAAATGCTGGTTCAACAGGTGATATTTTACAATTGAAAAATGATTCAACTACTTTGATGGTTGTTGATGTTAGTGGAAAAGTTGGGATTGGAACAACAACACCACAAAATGAATTGAATGTTGTAGGGGATTTGAATGTTACAGGAACAATTTATGGGGCTAGTTTTGATGGAGTTGAAAGTAATTGGAATGTTAGTGGAACTAATTTATATCCGGCTGATTTGAGTTATAATGTTGGTATTGGAACTGCTAGTCCCCAATCAATTTTAAATATTAATGGTAGTGTTGGAAGTTTATCTGGTGGATTATCTTTTGGAGATGGAGATACAGGAATTTATGAAATAATTGATGATGCCCTGGTGTTTAGAGTTGGAGGAGTTAATTTGTGGCAAACTCAAGGTACGGCATTTAAAGCAGCAAGTAATTCTGGAATACGTTTTGATTCTGGTAATCCAACCTCTACAACTCCAAATTTAATGCCTTCTAATAATGATCTTAATACGGGGTTAGGCTGGGCAGGAGCCGATAAACTTTCATTAATTTCAGGAGGTGTTGAAGGATTAAGGATTAATAATGATTCTTCAATTGTATTTGGTGATTTAAATGTTACTGGTAATGTTACTTCCCAAACTGATTTTTGTATCGAAGGAGGAGATTGTTTGAGTAGTGTTATTTCTTCTTCTGGAAATGTCAGTGGTTCTGGTATTGTAAATCAAGCGGCTTTTTGGACTGCGGGTGATACAATTAGTTCAGATGGAAATTTTACTTGGGACAATACAAACAAAAGATTAGGTATTGGAACTGACAGTCCTTCAGAAGCATTAGATATTTATCATGGGAATTTACAAATAACGGGAATAGAAGAAATACAAGATGCTCAATTAAAATTATCTTCTGATGGTGTTGGTTTTTCTTGGATATTAGGACATGATGATACTCAGGGATTTAATAATTTTTATATAACGCAGGGAACAGGACTTAATGATGCAAAATTTGTTGTTGCTAATGGAGGAAATGTTGGTATTGGAACTTCTAGCCCCCAATCAATTTTAAATATTAATGGAAGTATTGGAAGTTTATCTGGTGGTTTGACTTTTGGGGATGGTAATACTGGTTTTTATGAAGTTGGAGATAATTTGTTGGCAATAACTGCTGGAGGAGATTATATAGGATTTTTTAATGGTGATGGTTTAAAGGGTTCTACAACTGGTGCTGCTTCAATAACTATTGACACAGTTTCTTCTACAACTTCTCCAGGACATAATTTTCGTAATGATGAAAATACAGGTGTTGGTTGGGCTGGAGCAGATCAATTATCTTTAGTTGCTGGAGGAGTTGAAATTATGAGATTAGGAAATGAAAGTCTTTCTACTGTTTATGGTGACTTGAATGTTACAGGAAACATTTATGGGGCTAATAGTGGAGGATATTGGAATCTTTCAGGATCAAATTTATATCCTACAAGTACAAATTATAATGTTGGTATTGGGACAACAAATCCTGGAAATACGCTTTCAATTGTGACTAGTCCTCGTACAGAAAAATTAGGAATTGGTACAAAAGATACTGGAAGTGTTTTCAATCATACTGAGGATTCAACTGATGCAACTAATGGACATGGGGGATTCTTTTTTATCTCTAATGCTGTAAAAACTTCTACTAATGAATTATTTAATATTGAAAATGCTGGAGGGAATATTATGACTATAACTAATGCTGGAGATATGGGAATTAATACAGCGGTTCCTTCTCACTCTTTGATGGTTGATAATCAAATATGGATGGAAGGTTTGGGAACTGGAAATGTGGGGCAAATGTATATTACTTCAGAAGATACAACTTCTATTTCTAATTTGTGGCTTTCAGCTTCTTCTAATAATGGAGCAAATGTTCATGCAGCTTCAATACAATTTCAAGTTAATAATGGAACTGGTTCAACTGAAATTGCAGAAATTGCTACAACTCATAGTGAATCAACTGGAAGAATGTCTTTTTATTTAGATAATTCAAGGGATTTTGAATTTTTGAATGGTGCTAATAGTAGATTGTTTATTGAGGGTGCAACAGGAAATATTGGAATAGGAACTACAGAACCTTTTAATAATGTGGCTGGAGGAACAGCAGATTATTCTCTTAATCCTGAGGGTATACATATTAAGGGAGATAATCTTTTTTCTGTATTTGAGTCGGGAGCTGGAATAAATGATGGAGTAAATTTAGAATTGATTAGTAACAGTGCATCGGCTAATGAAAAGGTTATGGCTTTAATTAATTATGATGGTAAAACTTGGTTTAGATCAAGGAATGATGATTTAACTACAAATAAAGATGGAATTTTGGTTATGGAGCATTCAACTGGTAATGTGGGGATTGGGGATATTTCACCAGATGCTAAATTAGATATATATAATTCTGGTTCTGGGGCTTCTTTTAGGGTTGATGATGCAAGTGATGGAGACTCAACACCTTTTATTATTGATAATGATGGAAATGTTGGTATCGGTGTTTCTTCTCCTGGAACAAAATTAGATGTTGGGGGAACTTCAGATACAACAAATAGAGCAATTAGAATTACTACTGGGGATTCTTATAATGCTGGGTTTGAAGCTTATGGTGCATCCCAAGGCACGGGTTATTTATACGTTGGTCAATCTAGTACTTATGGAGGGGGAATTTCATATAATGGTGATGGAACCCCAGTATTTGCAACAGGTGAAAGTGCTGACAGAATTACTTTTTTTAGAAGAAATGCCGGCACAACAAGTGAAGTTTTTAGTTATGGATATAGTGCTGATCAGGTTGATTTTAATGGAGATATAACAGCGGTTGGTGAAATCAGGCAAGGTGCAACTGATTATGGAGGTTATGAAATTCAAACTGGGGGGCAAATGTATGTTAATGATTATATTGTTGCTCCTGGGGGGGTTCATGTTGGAGGAACTGCTGACCCTGGAACAGACAATTTAGTTGTAGATGCAAATGTAACGGCTTTAGCTTATTACTATTCTTCAGATGAGAGACTTAAAACAAATGTTAAAATTATTGAAAGTAGTTTAGACAAAATAAAGAAACTTGAAGGAGTTAGTTTTAATTGGAGGGCAGATGGTCAAGCTTCAATGGGTTTAATTGCTCAAGATGTTGAAAAGGTTTTCCCTGAATTAGTTGGTTCATATCAAGTAACGAATGAAACAACAAATGAAACAACAACTTACAAAACAGTTCAATATGGAAACTTGGTTGCTCCGTTAATTGAAGCTGTAAAAGAATTAGATAAAAAGAATGAAGAGCAAGACAAGAAGCTTGATGAACAAGCAAAAGAAATTGAGGAATTGAAAAAGGAGATAGATGAAATAAAAAGTAAATTAAACTAAAATGAAAAAATTAAATTTAATTTTAATTGTAACAATTGTTGTTTTAATTATTGTAGGGGTTATTTCAATGTTTTTTATTTATGGAAATAATGAGAATGATTTACAAAATGAAAATAAATCATTTGTGACTAATGAATCTCTTGATATAGAATCTTTTTATGAACAAACTATTGAATATAATGATAGTCAAAAAATATTGAATTTAATTAATTCATTTGAGATAATTGTTAGAGATGATAATTTACTTTCATCTAAAGAAGTTTATGAAGCAAGAGAAGGAACTGAATATGATTTACTTCGTTTAGTACTTAACATTTTACTTAATCATCAAATTCAAGGGGCGCTCTTTGTATATCAATATGAAAATAATTTTGAAGCTGTTGTTGTTTTTAGGGATGTTGATGAGCCAAGGTATTATTATTTTGAAGAGGGAGTTTTGAAAATGAAGCATCATGGTTGGTCATTTGATGAATTGATTAATTCTGAAGAAGAAAGAATTGGAATTGAAATTAGTAAATATGGAACTATTTTTGAAGGTGATTTACGGGGGAATAAAATATTAAATATTAAAGATGTTGAAGAATGGAGAGAAAGATGAAAGGTAAACTGATTTTTCAAATTTTTGCAAGTTTTATTTTAATTGTATTTTTTTTAAGTTTTGTTTTGGCTTTAGTAGGAGTATTATATGGTGGAGGATTAGCTAAAGTTGTGACAGGCACTCCTCTTTTTGTTGATGCATGGGGAGTGAAAAAGAAAGTTACAAATAATGGGGCTTTGGGCATTTTAGTTCCTGCTGGAACTTCTTTAGAATGGAGTGAATTTAGAACAAATTATCCTTCATCTGTTGTTATTTCTGATTATGTTTGTTATTTTTCTAGTGATTGTTCAAGTGGTTATTATTGTTATTCAGATAATCTTCATTGTTATAATTTGCCTACTTGTGCAGAAGCAAATACTTATACTGGATATAATGTTCAAGAAAGTAATGAAGATTTATGGAATGATTGCCCTACAACTGGGTGTTATACTGGTTACTGTAGTGGGACTAGTTATTCTTGTGCTGTTTATACAGACGGATTAAGACATGCTTGTCCAACTGGATTTATTTGTGATGATACTGGAACTTGTTTTGAAGATTCTTGTTTTATTCCTGAAACAAATGTTTTAATGTCAGATGGAACATACAAAAAAATTGTTGATATTAAAAAAGGAGAAAAAGTTCAAGGGGAAACTCAAGTAAATGAAGTTTTAGGAATGTATATTCATGATTTTTCAGAGAGAGATTTATATTCAATTAATGGAGGAGATTATTTTGTAACAGAAGAACATCCTTTCAAAACAATTACTGGTTGGAAATCAATTAATCCTAAGAGATTATATCAAGAAGATGAATATTTGTTTAAGTTGTTAGATCCAAAAGTTCTTCGTGTTGGAGATGTTTTAATTACTGAAAATGGATATGTCGTTGTAAAAACAATTGAATCAAAATATGTTGAAGTAGAAATGAAAGTTTATAATTTAATCTTAGAAGGGGATCACACATATTATGCCGATGGCTATTTAGTCCATAATATTAAATAATTTTAATTATCTTTAAATAATATATTTTCTAATTTAATGTATGAGAAATAAGGAGGGATTAATCTTTTTTGGAATATTGGTTTTATTAGGAATAGTTTCTGCTGACATTATTTCAATAAATTCGGGCGGAAGTGATTCATTAATTCTTAATCCTGATAAATATATTGAGGGGTTTTTTTTTGAAACAAATAAGGCACCATTAGATCCTTTTCCTTTTTTGTTTTCAGTTGATGGTACAAATGAAAGTGACGCTGATTTAAATTGTTCAACTTATATTTATGACGTTGACAGTTCAAATTTGAATGTCTCTGTTCGTTGGTATAAAGATAATATTTTGAATTTAACTCTAAATTATTTTGATAATTATTTGAATGCTAGTTTGTTTTCTTCAATTTTAAATTCAGGAAATTTAACTCTTGGGGATGTTTGGAAATGTGAAGTTAGAGTTTATGATGAAACGGACAATTCAAATTGGGTAGAATCAAATAATTTAACTATTATTGATATTACAAACCCTGAAATAATAATTATTTCTCCTGAACCAATTAATTATTCTACCTTGAATGTAAGTTTTAATATTTCTTTAATTGAGAATGAAAATATTTCTATGTGTTTTTATGATTTAGATTATGGAGGAAATGTTACGATGAATGAATTAAATGATACTTATTTTTGGTATGAGCCAAGTCTTGGACCTGGTCCACACAATGTAACATTTTATTGTAATGATACATCAAACAATTGGGGAATGAATTATACAAATTTTACAATTGATAATGAAGCTGCAATTTCAATTTTACTTTCGGATGATTTAAGTTGGGCAGTTAAATGGAATGTTTTTAGTTTACCGATTGATGACTTAGATGCTGAAGGAAATAATTTTAATGATTCAACTAATTATTATGTAAATATTTCAGCAACGAATACTTTAGTTGATTTATATGTTAGAGCCAATGGGGATTTGTATACTCCTTCACTTGATGTAATTCTTTTAGGGAATGAAACATTTGGTGTTAGTACAACTGATTCAACCGTTGATGGAGTTTCAAAGCAAGTTATGAATACAACTTATGTTTTAATTGGTTCTTCTTTAGGAGACAATTCTGTAGTGTATATGAAATTTTATTTGGATGCTCCATCTTCTCAAGCAGCAGGAGAATATTTGAATAATTTAGATTTTAAGGCAGTGAGACAAGGAGAAAGTCCTTAATTTTAATTTTGTTTCTTTTTGGTTAAAATCGAAAGATTTTTGTTACTCGTGTAGCGATGCTACACAACGCAACGAAAAATCTTTAATTTTATCTCAAAAATAATTCAAAATTGGTTTTGAATTTTTTTATCATTAACCGAATATATTTGCTTTTTGTGTTTTAAACTATAAATCCATATTTATTGAATGAATGTGAAAAGATATAGATTGATTAATGGAATTTTAATTACTTTAATTATCTTCTCTTTATCGTTATATTTTTTGGAATTGTATTCAATAACAGGCCATGCTACTGAAGGAACAACTTATTCAAATGTAACAATTTCAAAATATTTTTCAATTTCTTTTAGTACAGAACTTCAAGCAGGAATTGATTTTGGTACCGTTGCAACTTTACCTGCAACTAATGTAAATGCAACGCAAAATTATGCAGGAATAGGTAGCGAAACTCTTTATTATGTAAATATTTCAACGGATAGTAATACTCCAGTTGATTTTTGTCTTCGAGGAATTAGTGATATGCAATCTATTGCAGCGGATGTTTTAGGACTTGGTAATGAGTCTTATGGATAT
>JAACWB010000038.1 GCA_009992215.1 archaeon | reverse complement strand
CATTACTTTTGAGAAAACTTAAATAGTTTATTTATCTAAATACAATATGGGAATCTGGACAAAGAAAGACAAATATGTTGACCTTGGAGAAAAACTAAAAAAACGTGAAGAAAGATTAGAAAATTTTAAGGAAAGCATGAATGAAAAGCCAGAAGTAAAAACAGAAACTCAAAATACAGGCGGATTTTTTGGAGGATTTTTTGGCGGAGGAACTTCTAGCCCAGAACCAACACCAACTGAATCAGAATCAAGTGAAGAAAAAAGAAAAAAATTAGCAAAGAGATTAATGGATTTAACAAATAGACAAGAAGAACAAGAAAAAGAAATTTACAGACTAAAACAAAGAATAGAAGTTTTGGAAAGAAAACAAAGAGTTGGTTATTAACCAAATAAATTAATAAACTAAATCTCTCTTTTTTTAATATGGCAATAGAGAATCTAAACGAAAAGATTAAAGCATATGCACTAAAGAATGCAATAGCTTATGGCGGAAAAGCAAATCCAGGCTCAGTTATTTCTTCTTTGTTTAATGAAGGATTAGAAAAATCAGAAGTGAAAGATGTTATGCCAAAAATTAATGAAATAATTTCAGAAATTTCTAAACTGTCTTTAGAAGAGCAAGAAAAAGAATTTGAAAAGTTAAAAGAATTAACAAGTAAACGTGAAGAACGTGTTGGTTTGCCAGAATTACCAAATGCAGAAAATGGAGTTACAATGAGATTTCGTCCAGCACCTTCAGGACCAATGCATGTGGGACACATAATTTCAAATTTAGTTTCATCAATGTATGTAGAAAAGTATGGCGGAAAGTTTTACGTAATTTTTGACGACACTGATCCAGAAGCAGCACTAAAAGATGCATACGAACCATTGATACAAGATTGTAATTGGATTTTTGGAAATGTTTACGAATTTTTGTATTCTTCAAGCAGAATGGAATTATATTACGACTATGCAAAAAAATTAATTGAAAAAGAATCTGCTTACATCTGTGAATGTTCACAAGAACAATTCAAAGAATCTGCAGAAAAGAAAATCGCTTGTCCTTGTAGAAACAAATCAAAAGAACAAAATTTAATTGATTGGGAAAA
Organism: archaeon; assembly: GCA_009992215.1. Classification (GTDB taxonomy): domain Archaea; phylum Nanobdellota; class Nanobdellia; order Pacearchaeales; family GW2011-AR1; genus GW2011-AR1. The sequence continues at coordinate 9,112 of JAACWB010000038.1, read as the reverse complement.
AATGTTTGATAAAAATGGTTTCAAAGTTGGAGAAGCTGTTTTAAGATTCAAAACTCCCGAAAAATATGGTGGAATAAAAAATCCAAATCCAGCAATGAGAGATTTTCCATTGGCAAGAATAAATGAACATCCTCATCCAAGGGAAGGCACAAAATATCGTGTTTGGCCATTAATGAATTTGGTTGTGTCCGTTGATGATATGGAATTAAATATGACACACATTATTAGAGGAAAAGATCACAAAGACAATGCAGAAAGACAAAAAATGATTTTTGAAATTTTCAACAAAAAATATCCTTGGACATTTTTTATTGGAAGAATAAAATTCACAGACTTAGTTTTATCAAAAAGAAAAATAACTGAACTAATTGAATCCGGAGTTTATTCAGGTTGGGATGACTCAAAACTTCCAACAGTTTCTTCTTTGAGAAAAAGAGGATACACTCGTGAGGCGTTTTCAAAATTTTTAGAAAGCCGTGGTTTAACAGAATCAGATAAAGTAATTAGTGCAAAAGATTTTTTTGACGTCATTGACAGAAATTTATCTAAATAATATCACAATAACCTTTTTATAGTTCTTTTTTGTAAATAAATTATAGCAGAAATGCTTGATATAGAAGACAAAAAGAAAAAGGAGGTGAAAAATGAAAAGTAAAAAAGGTTTATCTGGTATCGTAACTACTTTAATCATAATTTTGTTAGTTTTAGTTGCTGTGGGAGTTATTTGGGGTGTTGTAAACAACCTATTAACTAAGAGTACAGGAACAATTGCTACAAGTTCAAAATGTTTAGATTTAGACATTAGAGCTACAAAAGTTATTCAAGGTACAACAGCTACTCAATATAATGTAACTTTAGCAAGAAAAGCAACAGGTGATGATACAGAGGTTGGTGCAATGCTTGTGTTCTACAGTGATACAACAAATAGCCCGCCAGTTGAATTTACAGACACTTTGTCTCCATTAGAAACATCTACTCAACCAGTAGAAGGAGTAATTGCTAATGCAACATATATTGAAGTTACACCATTCTTTGTTGATGATTCAGGTAAGAATAACTTGTGTCCTTCATCATCAAAGTTTGAATTCGACTTGTAAATATTAATTATTTTTTTATTATTTTTATTTATCTTTAGAAAGCAATAAAATTACTTTTATTTTTTTAGAATAGTGTTAACTTTATTTTGTGTCTTTAATTAAATAAACTTCGTCGTTTTTTCTAACACGACTTGGAAATTTCATTCCAACTTCTTGTCCTTTTGAAACAGAATTAATTTTTTTTCCTTCAATTTCCATTGTTTCAATTTTCATTTTTTCAATTCCAGTAGTCTTTCCAATTATTGCAATTTCCTCTCCAATTTTTAATTCTCCGTTTTGTAAAAGAATTGTTCCAACATTTAAGTTAGGATAGAAATGAGTTATTTTTCCAATGAACTTTTTTTTCTTTGTAGCACTAGAATGTTCAACTTGACTAAAATCATCAGCAGTTGGAACCCCCAAATAAAATCCAGAAGAGAAACCCTTTGTGTAAACTGTTTCTAATTCTTTTAATCCTTCTTCTATTTTCTCTTTTGAAAGTTTTTTGTCTATTGCTTTTCTATATGTACGAACAACAGTATCAACATAACGAGGATCCCTATTTCGTCCTTCAATTTTAAATGAAGTAATTCCTGCAGCTTTCAATTTATCAATAAATGGAAACGCACAAAGGTCTTTAGCACTCATAATGGTATTTCCTTCTAATTTCAATTTTCGTCCCTCAGAATCCTCAACAGTGTAACTTCTACGGCAAACTTGAGTACACATTCCCCTGTTTGCACTTCGACCAAATAAATCCTGTGACATAAAACATCTACCACTTACAGCAACACACATTGCCCCGTGAACAAATGCTTCGAGTTCTACTTTCACTTTCTTTTTTATTTCTTTAATTTGTTTAAGGGAAAGTTCACGGGCAAGAACAATTCTTTCTGCTCCAAGTTTTTTATAAAATTCAGCAGATTCAGCATTAGAAATTGACGCTTGTGTGGAAATATGGAATGGAATTTTATATTTTTTACATAATTGAATAACTGACAAATCCCAACAAATAACTGCATCAACCTTTCCTTTTATTTTTTTAATAGTTTCTTCAAGTTTTTTTAATTCTTTTTCATAAATAATCACGTTAATTGTAACATACTTCTTGACTTTCTTTCCACAAATTTTGTTTATCTTATCCAAGTCTTTAATTGTAAAATTTTTTGCATTATATCTCATTGAAAATTCTTTAAGACCAAAGTAAACAGCATCTGCTCCAGCCTTTACGGCAGTAACAAGAGTTTGAAAACTTCCCGCAGGTGCCAACAGTTCATATTTTTGTTTATTCATGATAATGGAAGAATTTCTCAATTTTTAAAATCTTTTAATCATTAGTTTTTTATTGTTCTGTTTCCTTTCGCCTTTATGAATAATTTGGCAGTAATCATAATAGACATGCAAGAAAAAGCCATAATTGACAACAAACGTGAGCTACTAAGTGCGCAAATAAATCTATTAGATTATGCAATAAAAAATAATCTTAATGTTTACACTTTTTCAATTTCTCATGCAGGTAAATTAATACCTGAATTAATGCCCAAATTAAAAAAATCAAAATCAGAATATTTCCTAAAGGAAAAAAGTTCCATTTTCCAAGGAATTATTTTAAAAGAAACAAAGAAAGAAAAGAATTATTTCTATTTTGAAGATTTACTAAAAGAAAAAAATATTTCAAAATTAATAATCTCTGGAACAAATAAAGAAGTTTGTATAAAATATAGTGTTTTAGATGCAATAAATTTGGGTTACTCCGTTCTTTTATCAAATGATTTAATGAATAATCCAGACAAAAGCAATTTTTTATTCAAGGAACAATCTAAAATTAAACATTTTAATTCACACCTAGATTTAATAGATTATTTGAAAAAATAAATTTTGTCACTCAATTTCTCGGTACTCTAACTTGTCACATTAAAATGATGAATAATCTTTATATACGAAAAAATTATTCAATCTATACATATACAGATTACAGTAGTATAAAGAGGAGGTACATACAATATATTGTATGTATGATAAATTATGAATTGCCCATTTTGTGGAGATACAAAATCAAAAGTAACCAATAAAAGAGAGTCACCAGACGGAATTAGGAGAAGAAGAGAATGCCTAAAGTGTCAAAAGCGGTATACAACATATGAGGCGGTTTCAAAACCAGATTTATACGTAATCAAAAAAGACAAAACACGTGAGCCCTTTAACATTTCAAAAATTCAAAAAGGATTAGACCGTGCTTTTGAAAAAAGACCAATTTCAAAAGAAAAAATTGACAACCTTGCTAAAGAAGTTGAAGAACAATTTAGAAAGATTGGAAAAAAAGAAGTCGAATCAAAAAAGATTGGAGAACTGTTAATGAAAAAAATAAAAAAATTAGACAAAATTGCTTACGTGCGTTTTGCATCAGTATATAGAGAATTCAAAGATATTGAAGATTTCAAAAACCAATTAGAGGAATTATAAAATGACAAGAAAAGTAAGAAAAAGAGACGGAAATATTGTATTTTTTCAAGAAGAAAAAGTAGCTGAAGCAATTTGGAAAGCAGCAAAGGCAGTCGGAGGAACAGATAAGAATAAATCCTTAGAATTAGCAAAAAAAGTAACAGAAAAAATTTTCTCTGGGCAATATGAAAATTCAATTCCAAATGTTGAAGACGTTCAAAACACAGTAGAAAAAATTTTAATTGAAGAAGGACACGCAAAAGTTGCAAAAGCATATATTCTATACAGAAAAAGCCACGAAGAATTAAGAAACGTAAAAGGGCTATTTGATACAATCGAAGTAATTGATGATTATATTTCATTAAATGATTGGATGGTTAAAGAAAATTCAAACATGGGTTACTCTCTTCAAGGATTAAATAATTACATAGTTGAAAAAATAATTAAAAATTATTGGACAAGAAGAGTTTATCCTGAAGCAATAAGAAATGCTCACGACAGAGGAGACATTCATATTCACGATTTGGGAACTTTGGGTTCATATTGTGTTGGTTGGGACTTAAAGGATTTGTTAATGGTTGGTTTTACAGGTGTTGAAGGAAAAGTTTCATCAAATCCTCCAAAACATTTTAGAACAGCTTTAGGACAAATTGTAAATTTCTTTTACACACTTCAAGGAGAAAGTGCTGGAGCTCAAGCTTTTTCAAATTTTGATACTTTGTTAGCTCCATTCATAAAATATGATAATTTAACATACAAAGAAGTTAAACAATCAATTCAAGAATTCTTATTTAATTTGGCAGTTCCAACAAGGGTTGGTTTTCAAACACCTTTCACAAATATAACTTTGGATTTAGAAGTTCCAGAATATATGAAAGATGAACCAGTTGTAATTGGAGGAAAATTGCAAAAAGAAACTTACAAAGAATTTTCTGAAGAAATGAGAATATTAAATAAAGCATTTGCCGAAGGAATGCTAGAAGGGGACGCCAAAGGAAGACTTTTCACTTTCCCAATTCCAACTTACAATATCACAAAAGATTTTGATTGGAATAATCCTGATTATAAACCAATTTGGGATATGACAGCAAAATATGGAATCCCTTATTTCTCCAATTTTATTAATTCAGACATGAAACCTGAAGATGCTAGAAGTATGTGTTGCAGATTACGTCTAGATCAAACTGAACTTAGAAAAAGAGGAGGAGGACTTTTTGGTTCAAATCCATTAACTGGTTCAATAGGTGTTGTAACAGTGAATATGCCTAGATTAGGTTACACTTCAATTGATGAAAGAGATTTTATGGAAAGGCTTGGAAGATTAATGGAATTAGCAAAGGAAAGTTTAGAAATCAAAAGAAAAGCAGTAGAGAAATTTACTGAAATCGGATTATATCCTTATTCAAAATTTTATTTAAGAAATGTAAAAAAAAGATTTGGCGAATATTGGAAGAACCATTTCTCAACAATTGGTTTACTTGGAATGAATGAAGCAATTGTAAACTTTATGCCCGGTGAAAATATTACAACAGAAAAAGGAAAAGAGTTTGCAGTAAAAGTGATGAACTTTATGAGAATGAAATTAGAGGAATTCCAACAAGAAACAAATTCAATTTATAATCTTGAAGCAACACCAGGAGAAGGAACTGGTTACAGATTTGCAAGACTAGACAAAGAAAGATTTGGAAGAATTATTGTTGCAAACGAAGAGAAAGTTCGAACACAAAGTGCAAATCCATATTACACAAATTCAACGGCGCTTCCAGTTGGTTTTACTGACGACATTTTTGAAGCACTTGATTTACAAGATGACCTACAAACATTATACACTGGTGGAACTGTTTTACATGGATTCATTGGAGAAAAAATAAGTGCGGACCAAGTAAAAATTATGGTTAAAAAAATTGCAGAAAATTATCATCTTCCTTACTTTACAGTTTCACCAACATTTTCAATTTGTCCAATACATGGATATTTACAAGGAGAACATGAATATTGTCCAATTTGTGACGAGATTGAATTAAATAAAGATAAGATCCGAGAATAGGATAAAAAAAGGAGGGAAAAATGGCAAGAACAAAATGTGAAGTTTACTCAAGAGTTGTTGGTTTCATTCGACCAGTAAATCAATGGAACGAAGGTAAACAAGCAGAGTGGACTGATAGAAAAACTTTCAGACCCTGTACAGAAAATGAATGTTAAAGGTATTCAGAAATTTACATTATTAGATTATCCTGGAAAAATAGCTTGTACTTTATTTTTGTTTGGCTGTAATTTCAGGTGTGGCTTTTGTCACAATCCAGAATTAGTTCTAAAGGACATTAATCCCGAAATATCAAAAAAAGAAATTCTAGATTTTTTAAAAAAACGAAAAAACCAAATTGAAGGAGTTTGCATAACTGGCGGAGAACCCCTATTAACTTTAGAAAAAGATTTTTTAGTTGAAATAAAAAAATTAGGTTACCCGATAAAATTAGACACAAACGGAACATTCCCAAAAAAATTAAAAGAATTTATTGACGATGAATTAATAGATTATATTGCAATGGACTTGAAAGGAAGTAAAGAAAATTATTCAAAAATTGTTTGTATGCCAATAGAAATAAAAAATATTGAAGAATCAATAAAAATAATTGTAAACTCTAATTTGGATTATGAATTCAGAACAACAATTATTCCAAAGTTTCATTCCAAAAAAGAAATCGAATCATTGGGAAAATGGGTAAACAATTTAGTTGACAAAAAACCAAAAAATTATTTTTTGCAAGGATTCAAAAATATGGGAAAATTTATTGACTCTTCATATAAAGAAGAAAAAGACACAAGTGAAGAATTACTAAAAGAATTAAAAGAAACTTCAAAAAAATACTTTGAAAACGTAAAAATAAGAATATAACAAGTAATTTAAACGACTAAATAAATATTTTTTTATGGAAATAATAGGAATTGCAGGAAAAGTTGCATCTGGAAAAAACACACTTTCAAAAATAATAGAATCAACTGGATATGAAAATTTATCAATAAAAAGTTTGTTGAGTGAAAAATTAATGAATGATGAAAAATTGCCTTACTTTGCCAATTTAATAGATTTAAGAAAACGACTTGAAGAAAGATTTTCTGAAAAATATTTGGTTCAATTAATTTCAGATTACAAATCAAATGATAAGTTTGTCATCTCTGATTTGTGGAACCAAGAGGAAATAAAATATCTCAAGCGTATGGGCAATTTTAAATTAATTTGGGTTGAAATTGGAGAGCATGAAATGGTAGAGAAAAATTTTAGGTTCAATAGATATACAAAAAGAGAAAGTGAAATTCCTTCTGACTTAACAATGGCTCAAGAAGAATTCAAAAATGATTGGACATCAAGAATTTTAAATTACTCTGAATTTTGTAATAATGAATATGATAAGAAAGTCAAAAAATTAAAAAGATATGCTGATTTTGTTTTGAAAAACAAGTCCGAAGAAAAACTCCTTCTCGGTTTAAATGAGATATATAAAAAATTACAATAACTAATATAAATAGAATTTATTTATTTTTAATATGATAATTGGAATTACTGGAACATTAGCTGCGGGGAAGGGAACTATTGTTGATTACTTAACAAAAAAAGGTTTCAAACATTATTCTATGAGTGGTTATATTACAAAAGAAATAATCAAAAGAGGTTTACCTGTAAACAGAGATTCAATGGTTGCAATTGGAAATGATTTACGAGAAAATAATTCTTCAAGTTTTATTGCCGAAGAATTGTACTCTGAAGCAAAAGAAAAAAATGAAAATGCAATAATTGAAAGTCTAAGAACTGTAGGGGAAATAGAAGGACTTCGAGGCAAAGATAATTTTTATTTATTTGCAATAGATGCTAATCCTGAAATAAGATATTATCGTGCAATGGAAAGAAAATCTTCTAAAGACATGGTTGATTTTGAAACTTTTTTAGATAATGAAAAAAGAGAAATGGAAAACACAAACCCAAATAAACAAAATATTAAACGTTGCATGGATTTAGCTGATTTTCATTTAATTAATAATGGGACAGTAGAAGAATTATATGCTCAAATAGAATCAATCATTAATGAAATTGGTTTCAATGAAAAAAAAGTTTCAAGCGGAAGACAAAATTATATTTCTTGGGACGAATATTTTATGGGTGTTGCTCTTCTTTCTGCAGAGAGAAGTAAAGATCCATCAACACAAGTTGGAGCATGCATAGTTGATGAAGATAAAAGAATTGTTGGAACTGGTTACAATGGAGCACCAAGAGGTTTTGACGACGGAGATTTTTCCTGGGATAGAAAAGGAGATTTTCTAAACACAAAATATGCTTACGTTTGTCACGCAGAATTAAATGCAATATTAAATTCAACAAAAGAATCATTGAAAGGTTGTACTCTTTATGTTGCACTCTTTCCATGTAATGAATGTGCTAAAGCAATCATACAATCAGGAATAAAAAAAGTTGTTTATTTGTCAGACAAATATAAAGACACAGATTCACACAAAGCTTCATTAAAAATGTTTGAAATGGCAGGTGTTGAATTAAAACAGCTTGAAACAAAAACAGACGCGATAAAACTTAATTTTGACAGAAGAAAATGGTAAAAATAAAAATAAAAAAATTACACCCTGATGCAAAAATTCCGACATATGCAAATCCGGGAGATGCAGGAATGGATATTTATTCAAACGAAGACCTAACAATAAAACCAAATCATCGTGCACTTGTAAAAACGGGAATTTCATTAGAATTTCCTAAAGAATATGTTGCTTTAATTTGGGATAAATCTGGAATTGCAAAGAATGGAGTTACAACCCTTTCAGGAGTTGGAGATTCAGGTTACCGAGGAGAATACAAAGTTGTTTTGTTAAATATTGGAAGTAAACCATACGAAATTAAAAAAGGTCAAAAGATTGCGCAAATTTTAATCCAACCAATAATTCATCCAGAAATTGAAGAAGTAAAAACACTCTCAAAATCAAAAAGAGGAACTGGCGGTTTTGGAAGTAGCGGATTAAATTAAAGTTTCTAATTTACTTTGCATTTGTTTTTTAATTTCTTCTTTAGAATCATAAAGATTGAATCTTGTTATTTCAGGCATGCTTCCCCCATACATCTTACATCCTTTCTCATAAAAATTTTCTAACCAATCTGTTGCATATCTATTATTTACCAAAACTTGATAATGAGAGTTTGCTTCATGGTCATCTAAATCCCTTCCATCACTTCTTTGATTTTTCAAATCCATATAATCCTCTGCTGTCCAATCCTTTGGTCCACATACAACAAAAATATTTGTTGGAGGATTTGCAAAAGCCATCTTGTGTCCTTCCAATTGAAAATAATAATTTAAATCAACACCATTTTTCAAATATTTTGAATCATAGATTTGATAACATGCAGATTCTTCACTTCGACTTCTAATTATTTTTTTATTATTTTCTCTTAATGGTTGTCTAAATCTAAAAAATTCATCACTTCTGTAAATGCTATGCGCCTCTGCAGCTGCCTTCGGATTCATTGAAGTTCCAAACTGTGAACGATTTTGTTCAAGTACTCTGTTAACTTGTCCTGAACTTCTTTTTGTTGG
>JAACWB010000037.1 GCA_009992215.1 archaeon | reverse complement strand
TTCTAGTAATGTTGAAATTAATTTGGATGAAAGTAAAAAAATTGATTTAGATGAGGATGGATTTTATGATATTCAAGTTATGTATTCTGGAACCTACAATAATTTTGCGGATTTAGTTATTACGGAAATTCACGAGGCTGTTTCCGGAGTTATCAGTGAAGTTAAAACTGATATTAACAATTCTCAAGGTGAAGAAATTGAAATTGTGAAAGAAGGATTTTTTAGAAAACTTTGGAATTGGATTAAGAGTTTGTTTGGTAAATAATTTTTTTAGTAATCAATATGTTGTATGTAAGCTAATCTATTTTTGGTTGTAGTATACAAATTCTCCTCGGAGATTTTATTTTGTTACTTTTTTTCAAAGACAAAAAATTACGAAATGTTTATAAAGAATGTTACGCATATATTCGTATAATATGCTCGGTGAGGGTATAATATATGTCCTGAAGATACAAGGTATTGAAAGGAGGTTAAAAAAAGAGGAGATGAAAAATAGTCGGTTATTTGTAGTTACGTTTGTAGTTTTGGCGTTAGCTATATCAATTCTAAACTTCGTTAGTGCTGTTCAACCTTTTGGTGTTGAAACATTAACTGAAGGAGCATCGACAAGAGCGCCAGTTGCTAGTCCAGAAAATCACAGTGCGATTGCAGGTAATGTTACAGAGTTAACAATTGCAGGTACTTCAATTACTCAGGCTTGGCAAGGTTATTTTGGGAATGTTACAGGTACTATTCAATTAGCAGATAGTTCAGACAATGTAATGTATGATTGGGCACTGGCTGATCCCGAGGGTGAAGTTTATGCATCAACATCAGGTACTATTGATTGGGCAAGTATTGCATGTTTCGATTTAGATACTAATCATGAAGCATTAGAAACTTTATTTGGTATTGAGAACGATGCAGTGGATGGTATTAATGAAACTTTTTTCAATACGAATGATCATGATTTGTTTTATACAAATAATGTTCAATTTAGTATAGGTGATTGTGCAACAGCATTTATTTACGATGATACTAATGGTCCAGTTGATAATCATTTTGAAGAAGTTTTAATGACAGATCAAAGTGCAGCAACTCAAGTTATTTTTGCCTCTATTATTGAAGAAGCCTCAGTTTTAGGTTTTGATGATAGAGATCATGATTTTGAGATGTTAGTGTTAGAAGATGGTCATGGTACTGATTTAGCTACTACTACGTATTATTTCTACGTAGAGTTAGAATAAGGTCATTTTATTTTTGTTTTTATTTTTGTTTAAACCTCCGGGAGACACGGAGTAAAAAAGTCTCAATTAAGAATGAAGAAAGAAGAAGATAAAAAAATACATGTGAAGAAAGGGTTTTTACTTTTAGTAGTAGCTTCACTGTTTCTTTTTTCAATAAGTTTTGCTTTAAGTGCCCCTACTGGAATTGATGGATTAGATTCAAATTTTAATAAGACAAAAAGTGCTGCTTCTGCACAAATGGTTAATATTTCTGGAGGTTACATAGCTTCTTTTAATTTAACTGCAGATGTACAAAATCCTCGTTGGAAAGCATTTGTTGGACAAGTTATTGGTTCTTTCTCTTTATCAGATGGTGAAGGTTCAACAATTTATGATTGGACTCTTGCAACTGTTACAGGAAGAGTTTATGCTACAAGAAAAGTTGCTGCTCCAAACTGGGGAAGTATTGCTTGTGCAACTACTGCTAACTTGGAAACAGAAAATGCAAATATGAATCATGATAAAATTTTTGATAATATTACTGCAACATTTGATGATGCGACTCACGGAATATTTTATGTTGGAGCAGAGGATTTTTTAGCTAATGAATGTACACACACAGTTAATACTTATGTTGGAGGAGCATCTACTGCTGCATTTGAAGAAGTTGCTTTATACGACGGGGCAGATATTGTTTATGCTGCTATATTAGAGGAAAATGAAGTTGGTTTTGATGGGGAAGCATATGACTTTCAAATGCTTGTTCCTGAAGATGGAAGCCCAGGTTTTGCTGGAGCAACACCGTATTATTTATACATAGAACTTGATTAAAATGGAAAAAAATGAGAAGGGAAAAATTGGAATTATTGTTGGAACATACATTTTCTTAGAGGCATTCCTATTCTTACTTTTATTTTCTTCTTTTAGTCCGCTTGTTTCTAGTGGAGTTGGAACAAATACAACAGTTATTACTTATTTAGAAGTTGGAGCGGTATATCCAGAAATTTTGAATATTTCAGTTAATGATAATACAAATGTTGTCTTAACACCTAATGCAACAACACATGTTGTTTGTCAAGCAATAATTCAAGATTGGAATAATGAAACGGATTTCTTTTTAGTTAATTCAACACTTTATCATACAACTGATTCAAGTTGGGATGACAGTGATGATAATAATTACCATTATACTAATGCTAGTTGTGTAATTGACACTGATGCGTCAAATGGTTGGTTCACATTTACTGATGATGAATATCATGCTTTGGCTAATTGTAGTTATGAAGTAGAATATTATGCAAATTCTGGAAATTGGAATTGTTCAGTTTATGTTGAAGATATAACAAACAGAAGTAATAGAGAAGAAGATACTGGAGTAATTGACCCATTACTTGCAGTTGGATTACCTGATTCAATTAATTATGGAATTGTAAACTCAACTGATGTTTCAGAAGAACAAGTTGCTAATGTAACAAATGTTGGAAACACTGCACTTGATTTAAGTTTGAAAGGTTATGCGGTAACTGAAGGAGATGGACATGCAATGAATTGTTCAAAAGGAAGTTATACTTTTATTGATATTTTCTATGAAAAATATAATTTGACTGCATCTAATTTTGGGGTTTTAAGTTTAAGTGAAACAGAAGCACTCCACGCTAATTTAACATCTTCAGAAGTCATGGAAAATTTTGATTTGCCTGCAAGACAAAATGACGCATTTAATGAGGCCGTTAATGCAACTTATTGGAGAATTTATGTACCTAAAGGTTTAGCTGGAACTTGTGAAGGAAATATTGTATTTGGTGCTGTTGATTCTTCAACTGTTTAAGATTAATTATATCTTTTACTATATATTATTTTAAAAATTCTTTTTTTATTGTGAATTTATGGATTTCGATGAATTCAATAAATCTTTAGAAGATTCTTTTAATGTACATTATAAAATCTCTAAAGAAATTTTAGATAATTTCTCTCAACTTATTTGGTCTAATCCAAATGAAGCACTTGATAATCTTTTTTTAGAATATAATAAATCTTTAGATAGAGCGTATACAAATGAAAATGGCGAAAATATGAGAAGTTTTGTTGAAGCCACTTGTGGAGGTCCCCATGAAGCGATTCCTTCTGCTTTCTATAATGTTGTTGGTTCAGTTTATCCTTTGTTAAATAGAGAAATGAAAAATAAATCTCTTATAAAAATCTTAGGTATTCTAGATCATGATTTGGATTGGCAAGAAGTTCAATTTTCCCATACTTCTTATATTCGTGAACCTCTTTTGCTTTCTGATATCTCTATTGTTCAACAAATGTATTGGCCAGGATTAGATGAAGGGAAGAATCTAATTAAAAAATATAATGATCTTTTTTGTGACTTTAAATTTGAAGCTATTGATGAAAATGGAAATTTTAAAAAAGATAAAATTAAGAGTGATTTTCTTGTTGGATATTCCTTGTTAAGGAAGGATGTTTGTAATTGGGGAGAGGATTATTTGAAAATTGTCAATCCAAAATTTTTGGACAAAATTATTCAAGGAGTTGTTGGGATGAATTTTTCTAATTATTTTAGATTGAAAAATTTGTCAGAAGAAGAAATTCATGAAATTAATTGGAGAAGTGAAGGAAAGATTAATTATATGCAGATTAAAGATAAATTAGAAACTATTTTAAACAAAAAAATTTCTAAAAAAGAAAAGGAATTAAAAAATTTATTTCCCAAAGAAATTCATTCTAAAATTGATTTTTTTATTAATGAAAAAAATTGGGCAGACCTATATTTTTGTGAACCACATAGAAAATATTTTATCTTTAAGAATATTGAGAGATATTTAGAAGAATCCTTATAGAAATCCTTATTAATGATTTTTATGTTTAAATTATATGAATATTAATGAAAAAATTAATCTTGTTAAAGAAGTTGGAGAAGAAATAATTACTGAAGAAGAATTAAAAGAATTGTTTCTAAAAAAGAAAAATCCCATTGCTTATGATGGTTTTGAACCTAGTGGAAAAATTCATATTGCCCAAGGTTTACTTCGTGCAATTAATGTGAATAAATTAACTTCTACTGGAATAAAATTTAAATTTTGGGTTGCTGATTGGTTTGCAATGCTTAATCATAAGATGGGTGGCGACTTATCAAAAATTAGAATTGTTGGGGAATATTTTATTGAAGTTTGGAGGGCTTGTGGAATGGATTTAGATAATGTTGAGTTTATTTGGACAAGTGAATTTATTAAAGAACATCCAGAATATTGGGAAACTGTGTTAAGGTTAAGTATGAATTCAACTGTTCAAAGAGTTTTACGTTGTGGCCAAATTATGGGACGTGAAGATTCTACGGCAAATCCCGCTTCTCAAATTTTGTATCCTTTAATGCAAGCAGCAGATATCCATCATTTGGGTGCAGATATAGCTCAATTGGGAATGGATCAAAGAAAGGTTAATATGCTTGCAAGGGACATTTTTCCTAAGATAGGATTGAAAGCGCCAATTGCAGTTCATCATCATATGCTTATGGGACTTACTGAACCTGCAAAAACAGATGCAACTGGAGTTGAAGCAGCAATTGCAAAAAAGATGAGTAAGTCAAACCCTAATTCAGCAATTTTTATGACGGATTCAACTGAAGAAATCAGTAAAAAATTCAAAAAAGCATATTGTCCAGAAGGAGAAGTTAATGATAATCCTGTTTTAGAATATTTTAAATATATTGTATTTGAAAAATTTGATAATGTTGTTGTTGAGAGACCTGAAAAATTCGGAGGAAATTTGAAATTTGATTCATACAATGAATTGGAGAAAACTTTTCTTGAAAAAAAGGTTCATCCTTTGGATTTGAAAAACACTTGTGCTAAGTATATTGATGAACTTTTAGAACCTGTTAGGAAACATTTTTCTAAAGATAAAAAGGCTAAGAAACTTTTAGAACAGATTGAGAGTTTTTACAATTAATTTTTTGAATATATTCGTGTTATAATTGTAATATTCTTTTTATGTAGTTTTCCTATGAAAGACAAACTTAAAATAATTTTAATTGTAATAATTATTTTTTCATTTCTCTCTTTGTTTTTCTCAACTTACTATTACACGTCTAATCTTTCAAAAATCCAGAATGCAAATTTATATCAAATGGATTCAATTTTGAGTTCCTCAATGGATTTACAAAGAGACATTAAGTCTTCTGTGAGTTATTTGTTGTTATTTTTGGCTTTTTTTAATCCTGATGATAAGACACAATATTTTAATTATTTAGATAGAGTTGAATCAGATATTAATAATTTAGAATCAGTTATAAAAACGCAAGACCAAAAACAAGAATTATCTAAACTTGTGCCTTCATTTAATGCATTCAAGTCTGCGGGTCAAGGTCTTTTAGATATCCAAGAAAAGAGTCCTTATGATTTTGCATTGAAAAAACATGATGTTCTTTCAAAATCATTAATTGATTCATCTTTTTTAATAATGGATTCAGCATCAAGGGTTGCAAATATTGAAATTTTAAATTATGCACTGGGAATAAATGTTGTTGCAACAAAAATAGAATTAACTTTGGCTTCCTATTATTGGGGAACATATGAAAGTAAAGATAAATATTTTGAAGAACTAGCAGAACTTCAAGAAAAAATATCAAAATATGAAGATTTATCCTTGAAATCACAGGAAAAGATTCAAGATGTTGTTGATAGAATGAAAAGAGATTATTTACAACTTGATGAAAAAGGTGGAAAGATTGTTGAATTAGTTTTGAGTGGAGCGGAAAGAACCCCTAGTGATTTTGAAATTATTGGACCCTATGTCGAAGCTACTAATTTAATAATGGATTCTTCTAGAATGCTTGTTGAAGAGGACTTTTTAGACAAAGAAATTTATTTTAATGACTTGAAAAAACTAAAATTAAAATTAAATATTATTAGAATATCAAGTTTGATTGTTTTCTTAACTTCTTTTACTTGGTTTATGTTTTTGATTTTTAAGAAGAAAAAATAATTTGAATATATTCGTGTTATAATTGTAATATTCTTTTTATGTAAAGATTATATGAAACTTGCATTAATTGGGATTTTTATTTTCTTGATTTCTTTTGTTTTTGCAGAGACTACTTTTTTTGAAGGGGGACAAACACCAGAATATATTTTGTCCAAGGAAAAAGCAGTAGAAAAAGAATATGTTTGCGGAGATTTAGTTTGTGATTTTAATGAATCATGTGAAAGTTGTAATCTTGATTGTGGAAATTGTTCGATTGAAGAAAAAAAACCTTCCATTTCAGGGAATATTGTTTCTAACAATGAAGAAAAAAATAATTTGATTTTGAAGTTAAGTTTAATTTTAGTTTCAATTGGCCTTATTATTTTTGTATTTTATTTAACAAAAAAACAATTTTCTCATAGGAGAAAATCAAAATGAAAAAATATTTTTTATTTATTTTATTAATTTTCTCTTTTTCTTTTGTTTTAGCACAGTTTGAAGATATCTCTACCTATCAAGGGCAATATTACTTAAATGAAACTTTGCAACAAGGAACTTTTAAATTTAATTTTGATGTTTATGATTCTCTTGTAGGAGGGAATTTAGTATATTCTGATTCAAAAATTATAACAACGGGTCAATTGGGTGAGTGGTATGTTGAACTTCAAGGAGTTTCTGCTGCAGCAAATGATCCAACTAAGGAATATTTTATGGAAATTTCTATTGCAGACGTTGTGCAAACTCCTCGTAGAAAAATAACACAATTTAATTATTTAAGAAAAGATATACCTGAAGTAATTGAAAATGATTTGAGGATTGATTCAGTTTTGAATTCAACAAATGAAGCAAATTTTAATAGGGTGATTGTTCAAGGAAAAGATGTTTGTTTGGAGGATGGAACAAATTGTTTAGAAATTAATTTATCTTCTTTAGATGAAAAATTAAATTTAACAGACCAAAGATATAATGACACAGCATTTGTATTAAGTCAAGGTTATTTAACAAAAGAAAGTGACCCTGAATTTGCATTAGAAAATAAAAGTATTTGGGAAGCAATAAATGGTGCTAGAAATTTGTTATTAAATGATATTCCTTTTTCTACTGAAGCAAACAAATCTTTTTTTTGGAATGATTTAGGGGGATTTACAAATAATTGGTTAATACAAAATGGCAATAATTTAGATTTTAATGAAACAAAATTAGTTTCTTTAATTCAAACTTTAGAAGTTGATACACAATATACATCATTAAGTAATTTTACAAACGATTTAAATTTTCTAAACGTTAATGATTTGTCTTTAGGAAACTTAATTTTAAATATTTCAGGTATAAGGGTTTCAAATAAAAATGTTTGTTTAGAAGATGGGACAAATTGTTTAACTTTGCAAGATAAATTTGACCAACTTGTTTGCGGAAACGGGCAAGTTATTAAGAAGGTTTCTGGTTCTTGGGCTTGTTCGGATGATTTGAACACACAAGTTTTTGTTTCTGGAAATTATTTAGCGAAAGAAGGAAATATTATTACTTTTAATGAAAATAAATTAATTGAAACAGTCGGACAAAAAAATAATATTCCTGTTATGTTTATTTCAACAATTGATGGTTCACTAAAAAATTCTGTTAGATATATTCCTCTTGGAACAGATGTTTTGGCTTCACCTTATCCTTGGGAGGCTTCTTTTATCATTGGTTATGATTTAGTTATTGATGGAGTTTATTGGACTTCTGTTTATGATACCACACGTGGAGACGCAGAAATTATGGTTATGAAAAGTACGGGAGATAAGGACAGCTTTTATGATACAGCGTTTTATTTTTCAATGGGTAGTGACAAGAAAGGAGAATTTTTTGGAAAACAAGTAACTTTCTCAAAAGGAGATTTGATGGCAATTAAATTTAATCCAAATAATGTTAAGGGACAAATAGATGATTTGTCGTTGACATTTGTTGGGCATTATGTATAAAATGAAGAATAATAAATTAATTGTTTTTGTGTGTTTGATTTTAGTTAGTTTAGCTTTTGTTTCCTCTTTTACTTATGAGGAAGATTCTAACGGGGAACCTTATTACAAGTCAGAGTCAAAGGTTGTTGTGCCTTCAATTGTTGTTAAAGATTTTTTAGTTTTAACTCCTACGGACAGACCAAGTGTTGCTGTTGAAGGAACAATTTATTTTGATAAAAATTCAAAAAAATTGAAATTTTTTGATGGAGCAACTTGGCAGACAATTTCTTTTGGAGAGACGCAGGTTGTAACACAAGTTGTTGAAAAACCAGTTGAAATTCCAACTGAGACAACACCACAAGAAACATTTCCAGAAACAAAAGTAGAAACAGTTAATCAAACTGATGTTGTTTTAGCAATTGTGAATGAGAGCGTTACATTAGATAATGGAACAGTGGTTCAACAAGAGACCGTAAAAGAGGTTGAAGTTCCTGTTGAAGTAAATGTTTCTGTAGAAACAACGACTGCAGAGAGTACTCCAGTTACTTGTGAAACTGTTTGTAGTCCTGTGTGTGAAACAAATAATGTTTGTGAGGACGTTGAAACTTGTGCGGATCAATGTAGCACAGATGAGGCGGGTGTTGAAACATGTGAACCTGTATGTGAAGTAAATGCTGTTTGTGAAGAAGTTGAAACATGTACTGATGTTTGTCAAGAGGAGTGCGGGGCCCCAAAAGAATTATTTGATATCAGAATGGATTTAGTTGATACTTCAATTAAAAATTCAAGTGATCTTTTAGCAACAGTAACATATCAAAGTTTTGGAAGTATCCCAACTCCAATAAACTTGACTTTTGAGGTACGTGATTTACAAGGAAATGTTTTATATTCAAAGAAAGGAAATATTACAGTCACGGTTGAAGAAGTTAGAACTTATGATTTCTTAGATTTAGTTTTGTCTCCTGGAGAATATCAATTTGTTTTTACAACATTGTATAATAGAAATGTTTATGATGAGTTTAAACAAAATTTTGTAGTTGAGAGTCCAAATGTCTTTGTTAAGTTAGTTAATTGGTTTAAGGGAATTTTTAGGTAAATTTCTTCAATATTTTTTACGCGCCCGAATTTTTGAAACGCGTCCCGCCCAACCCTAATTGTGAAGAAATTTATTCTTCGAATTAATATAATAAATTTTAAATAGATTTGTTGATTGTTCTTTTTATGGATTATTTGACTAGTTTTTTAGTTGGAAGAGATGTAAGTAAAAAGACAACTAGAAAAAATCCAACAAAATCCCAGAGAGATTCTGTTTTTGATAAACAACAAGGTAAATGTTATAGGTGTAAGAAAAAATTAATGTTGGCACATACACAATATCATCATATAAAACATGTAGCTAATAATGGGAGAACAACAAGAAATAATTTAGTTGCACTTTGTGCAAATTATCATTCGGAATTGCATAAAGAAGAGAGAGCAAAAAAAGCCGATAAAAAACAGAAAGAAAAGAAAAAACTTCCTTCATACAAGAGTGATTTAATTTCTCCTTTATCAAAAATCAAAAATTCAAAAAGAAAAAGTCTTTGGGAATTTTAAATTTCATCCAGTTGTGAATTCAATTGTGTCCATGTCTTTTAGAACATGATTTAATCCAATAATTTGTCCTCCAAATTTTGAACTTGGTCCCCAAATTTTTGTTTTTCTTATTTTTTTTGAAAGTCCTTTTAATATTTTTTCAGCGGCGTCTTTTACTGTTGATTTTGGTTTCATTATCATTGGGTTTTTGGATTTTTCTTTTCCTGGTTCTTTTGTGAAAATTCTAATGACGTCAAAAGATTTGAATATTTTTTTCTTTAGTTCTTCAATATTGTTTTCAGGCCAAAAAGGGACGCAAGAAATAATTTCAAAATTATATTTTTTACTTTGTAATTTTGCTTTTAATTTTCGTTTTTCTGCTGATGAGAGTAAATCTGATTTATTGAATACAATTATTTTTTTTCCTGTTATCATGTATAGAAATTTTTCTAATTCTTCTAAATCTTTAAAGTCATCAATCATAATTAAAACAGTGTCTGCAGTGTGTGCAAGAGATTTATCGAAGTTTTCTCCATCTGTTGCAGGGATTTCTACAATTTGAATTTGAGTGTTTATGTAATCCATCATTCCAATTATTGGTTCGTTTGTTGTGAATTTAATTTCAGAAATTTTGGGCTCTGCATTTGTTAAAATTTTTAGAAGAGAAGATTTTCCAACATTTGTTTTTCCCACAATTATTGCTTGCATGTCTTCCTTACGAATCCCGACTTTTGTTGATTTTCCAGACTTCTTTTTCTTTTCAAGTAAAGTTTC
>JAACWB010000039.1 GCA_009992215.1 archaeon | reverse complement strand
GTGTAGCTTTAATTTTATCATTAACAGATATTATAAATGCTATGTTGCCTTTTATTTGGTTTTTACCCTTTCTTAACTTCTTACATTCTTCTGGAAAGTGATAATCTATCTGTGCATCAAGACCTCCACCCATAGTAAAATTCGGATTACTAGCACTACATAAAATAGTATCTGGGTTATCTCTATGGAACTTAATAATATCTCCTGTTTGACTATTTATCTTTAACTTCTTTGCCTTACTAATTAAAGATTTATTAAAGTCTATTAATATTAGATTAGTTTTTTCTTCTATATCCTCTATGTATGGTTTTATTAATTCTTTTAACTTTTCATTTTGTGCTGACTCTGCTGCTGACCATGCTGCTGACCATGCTGACTCTGCTGCTGACTCTGCTGCTGACCTTGCTGACCATGCTGCTGACCATGCTGACCTTGCTGCTGACCTTGCTGCTGACCATGCTGACTCTGCTGCTGACCATGCTGCTGACCATGCTGACTCTGCTGCTGACCATGCTGCTGACCTTGCTGACCATGCTGCTGAAATCTTAATATTCAATTCATCAAGAGTTATTTTCTCATCTATATAATCTTCTGCGGCTTGTATTGCTTCATGAGGTCTTTTGTCATTAGGATATTCTT
The DNA here is from genome assembly GCA_009992215.1 of archaeon. GTDB lineage: Archaea > Nanobdellota > Nanobdellia > Pacearchaeales > GW2011-AR1 > GW2011-AR1. Next base: position 1,394 of record JAACWB010000039.1, on the reverse strand, counting down.
TTTCATAATTTACTAAGCATTGTTTAGCACACCAGATAGCAAATGGTTTGAATATCTTATCAATAGGTAATTCTTTAACTAGTCTCATTTCACTAGCTACAAACTTATTACCTTTATCGTGTTTTATTTCTCCTCTTGCTTCAACTAAGAAAAACTTATCTCCATAGACATATTCCAATACTTCTCTTGGTTCTAAACAAGCATGAAAACCTGAAGCACATAATTCTATTTTATTGTCATATTTATACCATTTTCCAACTTCCCAAGTATGGTCACCATTTGATGACTTCATATTTTCTAGGATAAATTTATATCCTTTGATTGTTTCCATATGATATTTAGGAGAATATACTTTATAAATCTTTTGGTAATGTAGGAATAATGTATTATTCCAAGGTAACTAATCTAATTTTCGCCTTAAAATATAGTAAACAAACAACAAAGTAGACAACCAATAGTTGTAACTAGTAGTTGTAACTAAAATCTAAACAAAAAGGTGACAAAACATATAAGGTATACAAGGTATACAATACTTACCATACTTATTATACTTACTATAAAAGATATAATACTAAAAGAAATACTTAAGAATTTAATATATTGGGGGAAATTTTCCCTTTGACTTATTCTCTGAGCTACCTAACCATTGAAAATTCCAATAACCTAGAGCATACTTAATAACTTTTGGATTACTTAGATTAAAAGAACTAAGAGGTTCTATATGGTCAATTTGCATATCTGGGTCCGTAGGGAAAGGTTTTAATCTCTCAATAATAGCTGCCAAATCTATATTATATTTATCTGCAATCTCTGATTTCATGATATTCCCAGACTTTTTATATTGCTTAACAGCTCGGTAGACTAAACTCCTTAGTTGATATTTTAGTTTCTTAAGCTCTTGTTTATTGAGTATTTTATAATCTAATCCAGTATCCATGAATTATTTAATTATCTGGACTATTTAAACCTTTTGGTGTTATACACATCATATACACATCATATATTATATACTAAAGATATATTATACTAAATACTAAAATCATACACACTGGATACACACTATGGTATACCAAGGTATACCAAAATCAGAAAATGAGAAGATAAAAAAAAGATGTGTATGTGTAACACATACACACTCCTACTCCATATATACTTTTTTTATTATTATTATTATTATATTATCTTATTTTATCGTCTATATAATCTTTAACTCTTTCATTTACCAAATCTGTCTTTTTAAAAAAATCATACACACTTTTTTATACACACTAAAATGAGTAAAAAATATTGGTATACCACATATAAAAATAAAGAGAATTAACTATATATTATATAATACTAAAATCAGTAGAATTAACAAATTAATACATTCTTCGGACTTTTCTATAATCACT
>JAACWB010000036.1 GCA_009992215.1 archaeon | reverse complement strand
GTTTGATATGGAGATTAATAATTTTATTGGAAATTTATCTGATGATGAATATGAAATTATAGGAAGAGTTTCTAATGGACTATCTTTAAATCTTAGCAAATCCACTTTTGATAAAATAATTAAGGATGAAAGAATTGAGAAAATTGATTTACCAAAAAATGGGACAACATTTTTCACTGAAACAAAACCATTAATTGGGTTAACTGAACTTTTGGCTTCAAGTCCTTATTATGGTGATGATGTGAAAGTTTGTGTTATAGATTCTGGTGTTTATCCTGATTATTTGGATTTATATCAAAGTATAAAAAATCAGTCATGTTTTTGTTCTATTTCGGATTATGGTAATGGTGGATGTTGTAGTAATTTGGAGAATGAGAGTGATAGTGCTTATGAAAGTGGTAAACTTCATGGAACTTATGTTTCTGAAATTATAGCTTCTGATTTGAGCGGGAATAAGGGGATTGCTCCTCATATTGATTTGTATGTTGTGAAGGCGACGGATTCTGAGGGGTATTATAATAATATAGATTTATCAAATGCAATTAAACAGTGTTCTGATTGGGGAGTTGATATAATTACGATGAGTTTGGGTGATAATGGAGAATATTCGTCTGATGATTATGATTGTGAAAATAATTATATAGATTATCAAATAAATGTTGCACATTCATTAGACATTACAATCTTTGCGGCTTCGGGGAATAATGCTTATCATGAGGGGATAAGTTATCCTGCGTGTCATGAAGATGTTATTGGTGTTGGTGCTACTTATGATTGGGGAAATGGTGCATTTCAGGTGGATTGGTGTGAAGAGATGGGTGGTACAAGGGGTATTTTTGGTGGATGTAGTCTTGATCAATATGATTGTGAGGACAATCCTAATGTTGATCATATTTCCTGTTGGACGAATACTGGGGATAATTTGGATTTAGTTGCCCCTGGTAGTAATGTTACTTTTATGGGAGGGGATAGTCATGAGTTTACTGGTTATCATGGGACTTCTACCTCTACTCCTATTGTAGCTGGTGCTGCAGCTTTATTATTGGAGAAAAAATCAGGGATGTCTCCTTCTGAAATTTTAGAAGTTTTATCTTCAACAGGAGAACCAATTTGGGATACTCGAAGTCAAAATTATTATCAAAGAATAAATATTTCTAAAGCTATTGATTCAATTTGTTCCTGTACAGATTGGCAACAACAATCTTGTGGTTATTCAACTTGTGATAATGATGAAATGGGTTATACCCGTTCATGTGATGGTGATACTTGTTTGGGAGAATTAAAGTGTGAGATTAGTACTTCTTGTGGAGGGAATCCCGAGGGAGTTTATTCGTGTACTCCTGATGATTGCACTTATGGATATACTGATGAGGGAGAAGGAAATTTGTTTTTAGTTGATGATTATTACTGGACTGTTAAAAGAACTTGTACTGATGAGGTTTTGAGTGATTGGAAATATTCAGATGGAGATTCTGGGAGTGGTGCTGGTTGGAAAAGTGACGGAGAAGTAATTTGTAGTCCGATGAATGTTAATGTTCCATTAAATTATGAGGATTTATTATTAGATACAGAAGTAGGTTATAGTTATAATGCTGGAAGTGAAACCTATAAAGTTGAATTTGAAATTTCTCCAGAAGGAGCAACAGAATCTACTTCAACTTGTTTAAATTATTATAGTTCTTATTCCCCTGCATTTTTTCCCGAAAATTGTGGGTCAAGTTGCACAATAGATTCAAAAGCTATTATTTACAAAGATGACTCTTGTGGAAATCAATGTGATAATGGACTTTTATTTGGATGTGAAGATGCTAATTATGGAATAACTTGCTCAGCTGATTTATATTACAAAGAATATGAAACTGTTTATGATAATCAATATTGTGATGTTCCTTATACAGAAGAAATAACAATTGATTCTGTTGTAAAAACAAATCAAGATGTAGATTGTTATGTTAATGTTGAAAGTTTAGAAAGTGATCCAGATGAGATTAAAATCAAATGGTATATTGATGGGGATTATGAAGACTATGAATATCAAGATTGTAGTGAGGGATTAGATTGTGATAAAACATTTACTCTGGATTCATCCTTTTATTCAAAAGGTGACACAATTCAATGTGAAGCAAGAGGTTATGGTGAAGATGGAGGATATGGGGCCTATGTTTCCAGTTCTGTTGTTACTGTTTCAAATACTGCACCCATATTGGAATCAATGATTTTGTCCGATGGAATTGTTGTTATTAATGATAGTTTAACAATAAGTATAACTTCTTCAGATATTGATTATGACAATTTAAATTTAAGATGTTGCCAAGGTATAACTTGTAACCCTGCAACTTCTCCAGATTTTTGCACGTCGAACAATAATTATTGTGTCGGTTTAATTGATGATTCATATTCTATTGGTGAAAATTATATTCGATGTTCTGTTTATGATGATACTGATTATTCTGGAATTTTAACAAGAGATTTTTTAGTTAACCAAGGAGAATTCGAAACAAATTTAAATTACCCAACCGAAGGCGAAAGTTTTTACAAAAGATATATTGGAATTTTATTTAGTGAAGCCGTAAATAGAATCGGAAATATTGTAACTTATGCTTTGGAATATTCAAATGATGGAGGAAACAATTGGGCAGAAATTATTTCTGGCTATGGAATTGAAAATGAATTTAGTAATGGAACAACTGAAGAAACTTTGAATATTATTGAAAACACAACAGAAATAATTTATATAAAAATTCCAAAAAATGCACAAGTAAATAATTTTGAATTTGAGGTGGAGGGATTATGAAAATAAATATATTATTTGGTTTTATTTTAGTAAGTCTCCTTATTATTGGGATGGTAAGCGCTGTTAGTTTTACTTCCATTAACGAAAGTTTAAATGAAACTATTAACAATATAACAAATGGTAGTTTTATTGAGAAAGTTGTTGATTTTGTTTTAGGAAATAATTCAGATGAAAATATTTCAATCAAAACATTTGGTGAAGAATTGGAAGAAGAAAATGAAACAAGAATTCCTGGTAAAAAGTTTATAAGTGAAAATTTGAATTTAAGTAAAAAAGGAATAATTGTAAATCGTTCTGCTTATTCAGATACTTATTTGCTGGATGATGGAACTTATGTTGCTCAAATATTTGCCAGTCAAATTAATATAAAAGATTTAAATGGAACTTTCAAACCATACGAGGAAGTTACTCAATTTTTCGAAGATGAAAATGGTTTAGTTTTGAAATGGAATAATAAAAAAGTAAGATTAAATTACGAAATTAAAGAAAAAGGAGAATTGAATTACGAAAAACTTAAAGAAAAATATAATATTAAAACTAGAATTGAGAAAAGAAGAGGAAGTTATTATTTTGATCATACATTAAATGGAAATGAACTAGAAGAATTTAATTATAAAATTGAAACTATTGGAGTAGATTGTTCCTTTAGAGATTACAAATTAATTTGTGATGAGCAAGTTATTGATTTTGGACAGGCTGTTAGAGAACAAAATTTGAGTGTTGAAAAAGAAAGAGAGAAAATTAAGATTAAAGGTAATGATTTGAGTTATATTGATCCAAGTGTAAAAATATTAGATATTAATAATGGATTATCGCAATATGATTCAGTTCGATTGGATTGTGATGGTGGTGATTTTTCATATTATGATTATGATTTAACTCCAATTGGAACAACAGATTCTGGAAATGGAAAAATATATCATTCTTATTTAGTATTTGGACTTTCTTCAAGTGGGATTTTGGATGGTGCAACAATCTATAATGTTAGTTTGAAATATTATTTAGATTATGTCGATGAGAGTGATTGTACAGAAGTTGATTTAGATTTTTATGGAGTCAATGGGAGCAATTTCAATTTAATACCTTCTAGAGACTCGGAAATTGAGGATATTTTTGAAGGATTGGATGATGGAATTAATTATTTGTCTTTGTCTTATGAATCTTCAGATGATGGGAAATGGTACGAAGTAGATTTGGGAATATATGCATATTCAGATTTTGCAGATTTGTTGGAGGATATAAATCATAACCAATTTGTAATTGGTTTGGTGGGAGAAGGAGGGCAGTCTTGCCAAGATTATGATGATAGTGATTGTAATTTGGATTTGGGTGATGTTAGCCCATACTTACCATTCCTTTCAATCAAATATCAAAATCCAGATACAACCGCCCCAACAACTTCTGCTACAGCAAAAACTATTCCTAATAATCAAGCATATGATTTTAACACAACAACACCGTACAATGTTCAAGTAACTTTATCTTGTTATGATACAGGAGGGAGTGGATGTATGACAGGTTATCCAAAATATTGTATTGACACAACTAACACATGTACCCCAACAACCTCTGGAACAAGCGTAACTATTTCAACAGAAGGAATTAATTATATTAGATATTATTCAGAAGATAATTGGGGGAATATCGAATCAACAAAAAGTAATATTATTGATATTTCAAGAATATATGATTCTTTGCAATTAAATATCTTAGGAATAAATGTTTGGAACCAATCTGATAATTATTTTTCTACTGAAACAATTTCTAATTTAAATAATGAAATAAATTCATATTTAGAAATTTGCGAGGAAGACAAAGAAGGCTATTGTTTAATTCCAATTAGTATTTATTCTAAAACAAATAAAACTATTAAATTAAAAAATGTTAATATTGACTATAATATTTCCAAATATGTTTGGGATTTGTCTGGTTTACAAAATTCTTCCCAATATAAAGTTAGAATTAAAGCTAATGATGGAATTCAAAATAGTTCCTGGAGTGAATCTAGATTATTTAGCATTGGTTCATATGCACTTCCAAATGATACAAATAAATTTTATGTTAATAATGATAATTCCGAAGCAGTTGCATGGATAGGAGATTCTGGAAATATTGTCTTAGCTGGAGAATGTTTTATTAGTCCTAATTGTGATAATCCTGCAGATGGCTCTTTAATATTTAAAGATTATAATGAAACTACCGTAGGGTATATTGACAGTTTCGGTAATTTATGTGCAGAGAATGGAAATTGTGCTGGCCATGAATCTAATTGTAATCCAAACTCTAACGCGTTTATTGTAAAAAATACATTAGGAGAAAATATGAGTTACATTTCTTTTAATGGAGAATTATGTGTAACAGGAGGTATTTATGAAAATGTTGAATTCTTTTAGAAAAAAATATATACAAAAATCAAATAAAATTTATAAAAGAAACAAGTTTGTTAACAACATCATGTTACAAAAATCAATTTTTGCAATTTTTGGGATTTTATTTCTATTAAGTTTTGTAAATGCTGGAAATGTTATTTTTCAAGATGGAAATATTTATTCAGATGATAATTTTTTGAAAGCAGAAAATGAAATTAATTTAAATGTCAATTCTTCAGCTTGGTGGTCTGGATTAACCAGTTGGGTCAATGGTTGGTTTGTACAAAATGAGAGTAACTTAGATTTTAATGAAATCAAATTAAATGAAACAATTGATTCAAGAAATAATTGGAATAGCTATGGTGATGATATTTATTATATTCGGGGAAATGTTGGTATTGGAACAGACACCCCCGAAGCTAAATTAACAGTTTATGATGGAGATATTTCATTTGGAGCAACAGCCAATGATGATAGAGGAAAATTAACTGGTGGAACTCACGGTAAAGTTAATATAGAAACACCAAATAGGCTAGATGTAGTAATAAATGAAAGCCCAGAATTTATTTTTAGAGTTGGCTCTTTTTCAACAAAAAACAATATAATTTTGGATGATACTTCAGGAGCAGTAAAATTATTTGGTCAATATTCATCACCTCTCGAGGAAAGTGGGTGGGGTAAACTTTGGGTTAAAAATACTTCTCCCACTGAATTGTGGTTTAGTGACGACGTTGGAACGTCTACCTTATTAAATTCTTGGCTTAATAACGGGAGTAATATTTATTATATCAGAGGTAATGTTGGCATAGGAACAAATAATCCAGATGAAAAGTTAGAAATAAATCAAGGTAATATGAAAATTACAGGAATAGAAGAAAATCAAGACCCGATTATAAAATTAGATCCTGTGGGAATAGGATATTTATGGAATTTGGGAAGTGATGCAATAAATGGGAATGGTCAGTTTTACATAGGACAAACAGAAGGGGTTAATAATGGTGCGTTGGTAATAGCTAACGGAGGAAATGTGGGTATTGGAATAAGTACTCCTTCAGAAAAATTAGAAGTTAATGGAAACGAATATGTTAATGGAACCCTAACAATTGGTGCAACTTCAAGCACAACAAATCTTTTATATGTTGATGCAGGAGAAAACGCAGGAGGACTTACAATAGATAGTGATTTAGGCGGATGTATGATGTTGAGAGATACCGATAACGCAGGTTGGACAAAATGTACGGCTCTAAATGGAGTATTAAGTTGTTCAATTGATGCTGATGGTATCTGTTAATGCAATAAAAAATCTTCAACCCAACTCAAACAAAAACCTTAAAACTCAAAGACGGTTTTTGTTTTCATGAAACACTTCATATATTTTTCAAATCATGGAACAACTTCAGGTAAAGCAATTTCAGATGGAAATTTAATGCGAGCAGGAAGAATTGATATTGCAATTCATTCTCTAATTCAAGGAATTTTTCTCTCCCACGATTTTAGAAAAGATGTCACATTTCATTTAGTTCTAAACGGAATGCCAGACCCGCCAAAACATATTGAAATTACAGTACAAGACGACACACCAATTTCAAAAAAAGACGTAGCAAATATAATCAAAAAATTATTGTACAAATATAAAGAAGGACAAAAGTCAGAAGTTCTTCCGGGCTGCTTTGTTGAAAAAAAATCTTTAATGAAAGTAATTGAAGAATTAATGGACGCAGGAAATGAAATATTTATTTTAGACAAAAAAGGTGAATCCCTTAGAGAAATAAAAATCCCAGACAAATGTGCTTTTTTACTCGGAGACCACGAAGGCTTTCCAAAAAAAGAACAAAAATACCTAAAAAAATTATTAACTCCAGTTTCAGTTGGTCCACACATGTATTTTGCAAGCCAAGTTGTAGCAGTTGTCAATAATGAATTAGATATACGGGGAATTTAATCAAATTTTTCTTCTAAATCCGAATTTTTCCTTGGAGGAGAAATAAATTCAATTGTGTTTTTATCATAATTAACTTTTACAGTTCCCAAAATTTCTGGGGATGGTCCAGCCTTACCTCGAGATTTATATCTAAAAAATTTATCTGGCTTACCGTTTTTACCATAAATAATCATACCAATTTCCTGTCCTTCCAAGTCTTCTGTAAGTTGATATTGTTTATTTCTTCTTTCACTTTCCTGAACTTCAGAAAATAAAGCACCTTTGGTATCAGGACGAATTTCAGTACAATTATTATATCCATTTCCAAGAAAACTTCTCTCAAATTTTCTTATTATTCTATTTGTTTCACTCATCTTCTAAAGAATATATTTTTGTTTTAAAATTTATGGGTTCTGATTTAAACCCTTAACTATTGCATTTCCTTAATTTTTAATTTAATTATCAGAGGAGTACTAAATGACATAAATGCAAAGATAACCAAAGGAATCCAATAATTTCCAAAATATAAAAACAAAGAAGAAACCCCAAATGCAATAACTCTACCTAGATTTCCATATACCTCTGCTGTTCTCCAAAAACCAATATCTTTTACTTTAATGTCCATGGGAATAGCATATCTGATTGGCAATGACATATTATCAAGAATTGCATATATACCAACTATGAGAACAAAAATTAATGGATTTTTTATAAAAATCATTGATAGAATAAGCAATCCCATTCCAATCATCATTGGTGTTAAATACTTTATTCTCTTTTGGTTTTTATCAGAAGCCTCAGAAATAAAAAAACTGACAATTAAACTAATCAATGCAAGATAACTTATCATTCCCCCAATTTCATATTCAGAAGTTAAAAACAATAAGATATATACTGCAATGAAATGGCCTTGAAAAAAATGAAGTCCATCGTTTAAAGCCATATACGTACGAAGACCTGAAAATTTCTTATTGGCTTCACTAAATTTTGCATAAAATGTTTGATTAAATCCATCTTTGTTAACATAAAAAAGGGGAATCAATGAAAGCAACCCTGTAATTACAAAAAGAACTTGAAATCCAAAATTATCAATAATAACTGCACCAATTGGGGGGAATAAAATACTAAATATTGGTCCAATTAGAAAATAAATATTAAAATCTTTTGCATGATTCTTTTTTTCGGATTTATTAAAGAAAATATAATTAAGTGAAACCCAATAAAATCCCATCGTAAAACCACTAAATAATCCATAAATTAAATAAGAATAATTAAAAAAGAACAAAAGAGACAAAGCCATAAAAGTATAAGATAGTGTTCCAAAGATTAGTTGTCTTTTTAGATTCCATTTTTTAAATGAAAATGCAATAATTGCTGCAGCCAATGGGCTTATTGCCCACATAAGCATTATTTTGAAAAGTGGAACTCCTTGATAATTCAGAAAAAAAGAGGCAAAACCTAAACCAATTGATGTAGCAAAGTGGACTAAAATATTTAGTTTAACACCCGATTCAATTCTTTTCAAATAAACAAAAACCCCCTTGACCATAAATTTAGATATCTATATTTTATTAAAAACTTTTCTAACTAATTTTTTTATACAAATAAAATTTAGAAATTAATTTTGCATCAGTTTAATCCCTTAAAATTTCAAAATTATTAATGTTCCAAATCTTTTCATATTTTTTTCCAAACTCAAAAAGTTTTTTTTCATCTATTTTCTTATCCTTCAAAAGCATATTTTTATTTGTATAACTAATTGTCATAACTATTTTTCCCTCTTCTTTGAATGCTTCCCAATAATCTTGTAACTCTGGGTTTTCAACTCTTTGGTATTCTGGAAAAAATAAATTACATAATTCTCTTGTTCTCTCAACTTTAGCTAGGTATTCCAAATCTTTTCTATTTTGTTTAATTTCCATTAACACTCCCCCCTTGTTTCAGAATTAATTCTTTCAAAAAATTCTTTCATAAATTCAAGTCTTTCTTTTGCAATCTTTTTCCCTTCTTCTGTGTAAAACCTATCTTTGAGATTTTTCAAATTGTGGTAATACTCTCGATACGCAGTATCTTCCTTTGTATAACTTTCAGTGTTTTCTATGTCAACGTCAGGCGAATTATGAACTTTTGCTCCATGTTCACAAGCAAAGAAAAAAAGCCGTCCAATTCCAATTGCACCAAGTGAATCTAATTTGTCCGCGTCAAATAAAACTTTCGCTTCCTTGCTTTCAGGTTCCAATCCTTTTCTTTTTCTGTGAGTTAAAATACAATGTTTTATCTTTTCAATTTTTTCAGAAGAGATTTGATAATTTTGTAAAATTCCTTCAGCAATAACTGCTCCAACTTGCGCATGACAAAGCTCCCCCTTCGTTCTTGATTCTTCACTTCTTCCAACATCATGTAAAATTGCAGAGAGTTCTAAAATTTCCATGTCACATCCTTCCTTTTCACCAATGTGCTTTGCCAAGTTGTAAACTCTGATAACATGTTCCCAATCATGACATCCACTCTCTCCCATCAAATATTTTATTTCTTCCTTTAATTGTTCAATCATATAATTTAATTTCCAAATAATTATTTAAATTCTTGTTACCTCTATACTAAGTGAAAACATTAACAAAAATATTTCTCACAGGCTCCATTGTTCTCTCCTCTCTATTTGCAAACGCGCAAAAATTCGAATTAAATGACAAAGGTTTTCCAACAACAAAAGGAATAATTGAATACGCGAAATATCAAGAAAAAACAAAAGAGGCAATAAATGAATTTAACAAAAAATTTAATTTTAATTCAGAAGAAGCAAAGATTATTCCTACAAATTTAATAGATTATCTAGATGAAGAAAATTATTCCTTTGAAGAATTAGGATTATATTTTTATGGAGATAGAGAAATATTAATTGAAAAAAACGAAGTTTATTATGGTTATTCTTTAAAGGAACTAAATACAGAATTAAGACAAAGATTAATTGAGGGAGGAGATTTTCTCAAGGGAACAATTATGCACGAATTTGGACATTATGCGGTTTGTCAAATCGCTGAAAACTTAAAATCAACCAAAATAAAACCACTTGAGTATTATAGTCCAAGACCTTTTTCAATGAAAAAAGAAACATTTGGTTCAAAGTTTATTGAAGAAGGAATCGCAGAATATTGTTCTTGGAAAATGAATGAAGTTTTATTTGGAAAAACTCCTTATGTTCCAAAAAACTTAGAAGAACTTTTAGATACGAGTAATGTACGAGACATATATTATGAATATTCAGTTTACTATCTTAAAGATTTCTTAGATAATTTGGGTTTTAAAACTGGGGTAGAAATTTTAATAACAAATGAACCCCCAACAAAGGATGAAATATTACACCCAGAAAAATATTTTTCTAGGTTAAAATTTGGAGAATTAAGATTTAATTTTGCAAAATATGCAGGAAAAACTTTAAAACCAAGGTGGGAGTAAATAAGATATAGGGAAAATGAAAAGAGCAATTAGAGTTTACATTTCTGGAACAGTCCAAGGAGTTTTCTTTCGTTCATTCATAAAAGAAAATGCAGAAAAGCTCGGAGTCAAAGGATTTGTTAGAAATTTGGAAGATTCAAGAGTTGAAGTATTTATTGAAGGAAATCCTGAAGAAGTAAAAAAAATGGTTGAAATTTGTAAAAAAGGTCCAAAACATTCTCAAATAAAAAACGTTGAAGAAAAAGAAGAAAAGTTCCAAGGAATGAAAACTTTCAAGGTTTTGCACATTTAATTCTCAAAAAATTTATTAATTAGATGAATTTATTTTAGTCAGGTGAAAAATGTTAACAACAAATTCAGATGGTGGTGCAAGAGGAAATCCAGGTCCAGCAGGGATAGGAGTAATAATTAGAGAAGGAGAAAAAATTCTTGAAGAATATTCTGAATACATCGGAGACAACAAAACAAACAATGTCGCTGAATACATGGGAATAATTCGTGCCCTTGAAATTGCTTCAAAACATACAAATAAAGAAATAACCTGCATTCTAGATTCTGAACTTGTGGTAAAACAGCTACTCGGAAAATATCAAGTAAAAAGTCCAAGCATGCGTGAATTATTTCTCAAAGTTCAAAAACTTCAAAATCGTTTTGACAAAATAACTTATGTTCACAAACCCCGTAACGACAAATATCAAAAGATGGCAGATTGGCTTGTAAATAAGGCACTTGATGAAGCAGCTCTTAAAAAATAATTATTTAAGTGTCAAATTCTTTTTTCTTACATGAATAATGAACAAAATATTAATGAACCCTTTATTTCTGAGGGATTTATACGTCTTTATAGGAGTGAAGATGATTCTAAAAATGATAAACCTGCTCCTGAATGGGTCAAAGAGTCAAGTGAATATAAAGAATCAGAAAAAGCTAAAGGAAGATGGTTCTATAAAAATTTAGAAGATGCAAAAATTCATGCCTCTAAATTTGGAAGTAGGGGAATCTCATATCTTGATGTACCCCTAAATGAATTAGAAAAATATAATGCAAAAAATAATAAATTTGCAGGGGGATACGGTAAAGAAGGGAATGAATATTTTTTGCCAAAAGAAATGGCAAACAATAGAATAATTATTGAGGTTACCAAAAAAGTTGTTTCACAAAAAAGAAATATCCTCGAATCAAAACTCTTTTCAGGGTTTTTTACAATAGCTTTCTTTGCAGGATTAATCTTTGGAGCAAATCAACTAACAGGAAATGTGATTGGAATCGAGAATTCAACTTCAAATATTTACTGGCCTATTTTATCCTTTATCGGAATTTTAGGTTTTTATGTAATAAGAAAATACAAAAATTAAAACTTGTGTTGCCTCATATTAACCAAACTAACCCAAAGTTCTTTTGCTTCCATTATTGCATCTTCTAAAGCGTTATGTCGAAGTTTTCCTTCAGGTCTAATTCCAAGTTCTTTGATACTCGCATGAATCTCTTTAACATTTCCTCTAAATACTAAATTAATATCTTCTCCAGAATAACCTGTTTGATTGTTAAATTTATTAATCAACTACACATGCTCCAATTGAAAGCATAGAAGAATTCCATGGATACTGCCCACTTGACTCAATATCAACTGCAATATATTTTTTTGGTAGTTCCATAACAAAAATTCACAAAAATAGTTTATAATAATTTATGTACCAACATTATTTATCTTTCATTCGGTAAACAAAGCCAAACATAACTAAAACTAACAAAATTGCACTAAAATATGAATGCATAGGATTAAGCAAATCTAAAAGGAATCCAAAGACTATTGGCCCAATAATTGAACCAAGAGAACCAATTCCATTAAGAACACTATCAACTTCGCCAACTTTATTATATGCAGAATTTCTAGCCATAAAACCTTTGTTAGTAAGTGATGTTAATTCAAAGGTCATCCCTGCAAAAAACATGGAGAAAAGTAAAAGGTAATAATTTGGAGAAAAGGCCAAAATAATTAATACAAAAATCAAAGAAATCAAACTCAAATAATATCCTTTAACTTTTATTTTATCTGCAAATTTCCCCAGTTTTTCTCCAAACAAAGAAGGGAAGGAATATGCTAAAACTAAAATTACAGAATTAATCATACTTTCCCCACGAAAATAACTTACTGCTGGAGCAAAATAATAAACTATTGAACTCATCATACTAAAAAAGAAAACCATAACTGACAAATTTTTCAGATTACTATTAAAATTTTTAACTTCTCTAAATATTTTCACATAAGGATTTTTAATTTTTTGTTTTGTTTTTTTTACAGGTTTTTCTTTTAATTTCAAAGTTAAAAATAAAGCGATTATCGATGTTGGTGTAACTGCTAATAAAAGCCAATGAATATCAACGTAATTGATTAAAAGTATTCCAACTAAAACGGCTAAGACCCACCAAAATGTTGTAATCTTATCAAATCTTCCAAAACTCTCTGATTCATTCTTTTTTGATACATGCCTAACAAAATAAGTTTCCCTTCCAACTTGATCAAGAGAATAAGAAATACCATTCAACATTCTAGCCAAAATTAAGAAAATAATCATCCCAGTAAATCCAGCCAAAAAATATCCAACTCCAATAAAAATATATATCGACAGACCTAAAATTAATATATATTTAATTTTAATTTTGTCTGCCAAATATCCTGAAATAGGAATGAAAAGAAAAAACATTACGTAATAAATCGAAGTTAATAATCCCGTTTCAAAAAAATTAGCAGAAAATAATAAAATAAAAATAGGAATAAAAGTTTCACCAAGCCCCCAACCAAACCATCTTATTGAAGTTATTTTTGTTAAAAGTTTAATTCCTGAATCAGTCTCCCTTCCCATTACTAAAGAAATAAAAAATAGTTTAAATATTGATATGTTATTTCAAATAGAATTTTTAATGCTCATCAAAATCCATGTTAACTGGTTTTTCCCAACAAGTATATCCACAAGGTTCACACATGTTTGGGCAATGATATGATTCATTGTTTTTTACAACATCTAAACTGCTTAATGCAGCAAAAGGCAAATTCATTGAAGGGTTAGGACTTGAAGTTTCTAAACTCTCTCTAATTATAACATTAGGTAAAGAATTCAATTCTTCAATTTTACTCGCCAAATCTTTTCTATGTGTAGTACTTCTAAATTTTGTATCAGGGCAGTTTTTTGCAATCTCTATCCACTTAGAAACATATTCTTCTGAATAAAAATCTCCGCTAGAATGAATCCTAAAATATTTTGCCTTTTTCTTGTGTAAAAATTCAATTACTTTTTCAGGGAAGTCTTCTTGTTTACTAAGTTCATATCTTTCTTCCAAAGATTTTTGAACATTTCCAAATGTATAATTATTTCTTAAGGCGTAACATCTTGGCTTTCCATTACTTCCATGTAAACACCAGTCTGTCGGAGTACAAGTTTTTTTCGCAGGCAAATTAAAGATGAAAACATCTTTTCCCATCTTTGAATTTCCCTTAACAACTATGTCCATAAAAATACAGAAATTTCATAATTTAAAAAGAAGATTGTTC
>JAACWB010000035.1 GCA_009992215.1 archaeon | reverse complement strand
TTCCGATGGGATTTATTTTTTCGAACGCTTCTTTAAACTGTGAAGAAGAGAAACCAAATTTTGAATTTTTGTTTCCGAGACGAATTCCTAATTTTGGCACCTTATTGTCCACTTCCCAAATTGCTGAAACGCGTCCCACCCTCCCTAATTGGGCGCCAGAATTATTTGAATTAATATTTGAAATTATTTGTTTTATCTTTTCAAATTCTGAGAAAGAATCAATAAAGATTAAAATATTATTTTTTATTGCTTCGTTTAATTCTTCTGAGGTTTTTGCAGGGCCGTTTATTACACGAAACGCAGATTTTGGTGTTAACTTTAATTCTCGAAGACTTGCAACTTCAAAACCTGAATTTAATTTCTTTAAAGTTTCAATTGTTAGGGGGTTTGTGTTTGTTTTAGTTGAGAAACAGATTTGGAAATTTTTGTTGAAATGTTCTTCGCATATCTTTTCGAAATTTTTGTAATTGTTGATTAATTTTTCTTTATGAAATTTTAAGTAAGGTGTTTTCATCAAACTTAGAAGAATTATTAATTTTTAAGAACTATCTTTTTGGGATTTGAATTAAACAGTTAGAACAAATAGCTACTTTTTCGCCTGTTATTGGATCTTTTTTGAAATCGTAATAACCCATTCTTAATTCACGTTTGCATTTTGCACAACGGTTTTCTTGTTTTTTTCTTGTTTCGCTATTTTTAGAATGAATTAAGTCAAGTTGATTAGTTCCTTTCTTTTTTAATAGGTCTGTATATTGGCTCATGGGAATAATATCACTCTTCAGATTATAAACTTAATTGTGGTGGTTTAGATATTTTATGGAGTTTTTAGTTGGTAGTAAGTAGTTGACAGTAAAAAGATTGTAATGCGAACTACAATTTGAATGCTAAATACTAAAAACTATTGACTTCCTACTAATATATGGATTCATTTAGTCAGCGAAAGAAATCGATTTTGGAAAAGAAGGATAAAGCAAGCAAGGGAAGTTGGGATGTTAGGATAACTATGTTATGCAATAAATTGAATTATATTTCTCATTATTATACAACGTCTTCTTGTTCAGGGAAAACGGTTATTATGGAAGAGAAAACTGGAAAAGATGGAACATATTATTTGTGGAATAATCATGAACTAATTAACTTTGAAGAATTGAAGGGTGTTTTGGATGAAATTTGTTCAAAATTCTTCACGTCCCGAACTCTGAAAACGCGTCCCACCCTCCCTAATAGTGAACAAATTTCTAAATTAACTAAAAAAAGTATTAAAGAAAATTTTGTGATTAAATTAAAATCTGAATCTCCAATTTTGTTTGTTGCTTGTGAAAACATAAATTATGCAAAAGATTTACTTGAAAAATCAATTAAGTCTGGATTTAAGGAATCTGGAATAAAAATTACAAATAAATTAATTGGTGTTGAAATTAGAAGTGGGGAGAAGTTAGAGTTTCCTTTAATTAAAAATTCTAAACTTTTAGTTTCCTCTAATTTTTTAAAAGAAGTTGTTTCACAAATTAATAAAAAAAGAAAAATTGGTTGGAAAAAAATTGAAACCTTATATTCTTTAGTTCAATAATTTTATAATCTCTTTTTTCCAATTAATTTAATGGTGAACACAGATTTAGTTAATTATGTTTATTCGGCACTTTCGCAAAATGTTTCCATTGAAAAAATAAAAGAGGAATTAAAAAAAAGTGGTTGGAATGAATTTGAAATTAATGAAGCAATAACTTTTGCTAATAAATCTTACACTGGCGGAAGCAACACTTCATATTATTCTATGGTTAAGAAAGTTATTTTTATCTTTTTTATTCTTGCAATTATTGGGCTTGTTTTAGCATATTTTTTTATTTTCTCTTCGGAAAAATTAAATTTAACACAAGATAAACTTGATTCAAATTTTTCTTATAAAATGAAAAAGGATAGATTAGAAATTAATTATTTTGGAAAGGAGAGTTTACTTTTGTTAAAGAGTGTTAAGGAAAATGAAGTTAATTTTGAATTAAATTCAATAGAGGAAACGTTAGTTGTTGGGCGACCAAGGCCGTTTGATTTGAATTTTGATAATGTTAAAGATACAGTTATTTTACTAAAAGAGGTAATTCAAGGAAAGCCGTATTTTGAATTTAGTAATTATACAACTTGTATTGAAGAATGGGTTTGTACAGATTGGAGCAGCTGTGTTGAGAGTAAAAAAACTAGAAGTTGTCAAGATACTAATAGTTGTTTAACAAATGTAACAAAACCAATTTTACAAATTAGTTGTACTGGATTTATGAATTTGCCTCTTTAATTAATTTTATAAGGTTCCTTAGCTTTATTTCTTTGAGGTGAATTATGGCAAAGGAAGAACTAATTAAGTTTTTTCAAGAGGGAATGCGAAGAGGATTTTCTATTGAATCATTAAAGGAAGTTTTGCAAAAAGAAGGTTGGCCACAAGATTTTATTTTAGAAGCAGAAGTTGAAATTAGAAATAATATGAAATTAAAATCTCAAACAAAACCATTCAAATCTTTACCTGAAACTAATCATTATGACTTAAGTGTTAAAAGTAAAAGACCAATTGGAATTGTTGTTATTTCACTTATTCATTGGTTAATTGCATTAAGTATTATTGTTCAAGGAATTTTATTTACAGTTTCAAGTAGCAGCTTCTTTTCTTTTTTCCCAAGTGAATTACTTTTGACTTTTTCTCTTGGTTATTTGATAATTTCACTGGTTTTGTCTTTGCTACCAATTTTAGTTGGAATTGGAATTTGGAAGGGAAAAATTGCTTGGAGAACAGTTGCAATAGTTTTTGGAATTTTATTTACTCTTTTTGGAATTTTTACAGTAACGACTTCTGGAGTTATTGGAATAACACTTCTTGTGATTTCACTTTACGTCGTAGGTTACTTATTGTTTAGTTCTCAAGGAAAGGAATATTTCAAAAATGGTAAACATTGAACTTGTTAATTATATTTCCTCCAATCTAAGAAGAGGTTTAAGTTATTCAGAAATTCACTCACAGCTTCTACGTCTCGGATTTAGTGATTTTGATATTTCCGAAGCTGTTAATTATATGAACAAAGGTGAAACGCAAAATAATGAAAATAATTTTGAAATTAAAAAAAATGTAAATCTTAAAGGTTTTGTTTTGGCCTTTTTTATTTTATTAGTTGTTGTTGCAATTTTTATTTTGTTCTTATTTTTATTTAGAGATATTGGTGAGAAATCTGTTTTGGTTAAAGAGGAATCTTTAAAGCAAGGAGTTTATGTTGAACTTGCCAAAAAGAGTGTTTTAGAAATTGAATTTGATGGAAAAGTGAATAAATTTAATGTTTTAGAAAGTCAAGGTGTACTAGATTTTTCTAATGTTGAAACTAGTTTTTCTTTAATTGAAGGAGAAAGTAAAGAAATTGATTTTAATTCAGATGGATTAGATGATGTTTTCATTAATTTTACCTCTTCATTAAAAAATAGAATTTTCATTGAATCTTTTTGTCGTGAAGAATGGGATTGTTCAGAATTTAGTCCTTGTCTTTTTGGAAAACAAAGCAGAGTTTGCATTGATTTGAATTCTTGCTCAACTGAAGTGAATAAACCTTTAGTTGAAATTGATTGCACAAACGATATCTTGGAAAGTTATAATGTTTCTGACGGAAACTAGTTATTTTTTGAAAAGTAGTGAAATTTTATATAAAGATATTTAAAACAAATTGATTTATTTTTACTAATTGAAGAACTCTATTTTATAGAGTTTCAAAAAAACAGTAGTTTTGTTACTACTAGTTTTCAATAGAGGATAGAAAGGAGGAATAATAAAAAAGAAAAATGGTACTTGACTTCGCAAAAGAGGCAATCCAAAATGCACAAACACACAGTATTAACTTTGATGAATTAAAAGCTGGTAAAGCTTCAATTAAAGTTATTGGTTGTGGTGGATGTGGATCAAACATGGTTACTTGGCTTTTCAATAAAGGAATTAATGGAGCTACAATTTACGGTTTGAATACTGATGCTCTTCATCTTTCTGTTACTAAAGCTGATGAAAAAATTTTAATCGGTAAAGAATTAACAAGGGGATTAGGTGCTGGTGGAAAACCAACAAAGGGTCGAGAAGCTGCAAAGGAATCTTTAGTAGATTTGAAGAAAGCTGTTAGCGGTGCTGACATGATTTTCGTACTTGCTGGTATGGGTGGTGGAACTGGAACTGGTTCAGCTCCTGTAGTTGCACAATTAGCTAAAGAAACTGGTGCTGTAGTTATCGGTGTAGTTACTATGCCTTTTGAATCGGAAAAAGCTAGAGTAGACAAAGCTGAATTCGGATTGCAAGAATTAAGAGAAGCTACTGATACTTGTATTGTACTTGACAATAACAGATTAGTAGACATTGCCGGACAATTACCTCTAGAACAAGCTTTTGCTGTTGCTAACGAATTAGTTAGTACAATGGTTAAAGGTATTGTGGAAACTATTACATTGCCATCTTTAATTAACCTAGACTATGCTGACGTTTCATCGATTATGAAAAACGGTGGAGTTGCAGTTATTGGTATTGGTGAATCAGATGCACAAGACAGAGTTACTGAAGCTGTTAGACAAGCCCTTACTCATCCTCTACTTGATGTGGATTACAAAGGTGCTACTGGTGCTTTAGTTCATATTACTTGTGGACCTGACTTAAAATTAGAAGAATTCGATGTGATTGGTAGAACTGTGTCAGAAAACTTAAGTAATGATGCACAAGTTATTATTGGTGCAAGAATTTCTAAGGATTTTGTAGGAAAAGTAAGAGTAATTACTATTATGACAGGTGTTAAATCACCTTACGTTTTAGGTAAAGACTTTGAAGACCACACAATGCCACGATCTAGAGAAATGTCTGACCTAGGAATTGACATCTTGGGTTAAATTAATAAAGGCTAAATTCTTATTATTTTTAACTTTCCCGGAACGGAATAGGGGCCTTCCGGGATCTTATTTTTTTGATTTTATTTATTTTTTAGATATGTTATACATTTATTTTTTAGAAATACAAGATATTGTATAAAAATTAAAATTAGATTTTTGAGTTTTTGTATCCTTCAGGGTAATAATGCTCAACTTTTTCTATTCTGTGCATTCTTTTGTTTCCCCATTCATGATAATTTACTCTGTTGTATAATTCTGCTTGAATTTTTCTTGTTTTTGGTTTTTCTTTTTCATAACCAACTGGAATAATTGCTTCAATTTTTCGTGAATTTGGAATTTTAAATAGAAATTTTATTTTGTCTTCGTTGAAGTGTCCAACCCAGCATGAGCTTAATCCTTTTTCTATTAATGAGAGCATGAATGTTTGAATTGCTCCTCCTGCTTGTTGGTGTGAGTAGAGTTCTCCACGTTCTTTGTAAACATTTGTTGCAATTCCTGCATCTGTTATGAATAAAACCACGTAAGGCGCTTCTTTAATCCAGTCTTGTTCAGACCACTTTGCAATTTCTTTTATTTTTTCTTTTTCATCAATTATTAAGAAATTTAGTGTGAAATATCCTCCAGCCATTGGTGAATATCTTGTTGTGTCAAGACAATCAAGAATGTCTCTCCAATCTGGTTTTTTGTCTTTGAAAGAACGAGTACTTCTTCTTTTGTGTATTGCTTTTGTTACATCCATGATTTCAATAATTATTTTAAGTATTTAAGATTTGTTTTCTTATGAATTTGGAAATTTTGAGTTTTGAAGAAGCGATGAAATATGTTCCTCCGGAAAACAGTTGTGGAATTAGGATTTTGAATAGTCATTGGGAATCATTTAATCCTGATTTACCTGAACATAAGAATTGGATTAAAATTAACACATACAAATTTGATGATGTTTGGCCGAAGGAGTGGAAGGAGTATAGTTGGGTTGATATTAATAGTGAAGAATTTGAGAAATATTATAATATTCAAAAAGAGGCGTACCCAAAAATGACTAAAGAAAGTTTAATCAATTTACTTGAATCTCAAGGGCATTTCTCTGAAAGAAAGATGATTTTTACAGAAAAGGATGCAATAAAAATTTTAGATGATTTTGATAAAGTTAAAGAGTCAGTTCAAAATATTATGATTCATTGTGTGTATGGTAGAAATCGTTCTCCTGGAATTGGTATTGCTATGAATGATATTTATGGTTGGGGCATAAAGGGACTCGAAGAAAAATTCCCCAATTATAGGAGATATTTTTATGATACAATGATTAAAGCAGCTAAAAAGAAATAATATAAATGGCCTTTTGTTTTTATTGTTATGAAAAGTTTATTGCCTATTAAATTTCGTGCTGGAGCTAATGAAAATCAAGTTAAAGTTAAAAACTCTATTAAAGAATTGAAAAAAATTCCAAAGGAAATTCATGCAATTCTTTCTGAAATGGGTTGTTGTTTAATTTATTTTAATGGTAAAATTACTGATAATTTTGAGATGAAAAAATATCGTGGTGTGACACCTAGAGGCTGGAATGAAAAATATACTTGGGATAATGTTAGTTCTGCATATTTTTCAGAAAGAAAAATAATTTTTTTAGGAATGGATGAAATTTATGTTGATAAAATGGAAGTTACTTTGCATGAATATGGTCATGCTTTTGATTCGAATGTTGGTTTATATTTATTTGGAAAAAATTTATCTGAAATGGAAGTTGTGTTAGAGGCTATAAAGAAAGAACCTTTTTCTGAAAAATATTTTGAAAATCCCAGGGAATATATTGCAAATAGTTTTGATTTATTTTATTCTGGGAAAAAATCTCGTATGAATTTGAAAAAGAATCATTTTATTATTTATCAATTTTTATTTAAAATTGACAAAATTTTAAAAGAATTTTAATTATGGATTAAAATCTTATAACTCCTCCACCTAAACATTTTGTTTTGTCGTAGAGAACAATTGCCTGACCTTCTGAAACTCCAGTTATTGCTTTGTCTAATTTTGCAATTATTTTCGTACCTTTTTTTGTTAGTGTTGTTGGAATTAATTCTCCGACTTGTCTAATTCTTGAATGTACTTTTCTTGGAAGGTTTTTTTTGAATTCTTTTTTGTCTTTGTCAATTAAATGAAGTTCGTTTACAATTATTTCTTGTCTGAAGTTTAGTGGATGACCTTTGGGAGCTGCAACAATTATATTTTTTTTAGCATCTTTATGTGCAACGTACCACTTTTGCATTTGTTTTGTGTCTTTGTCTCGCTCTACTTCAAAACCATATCTTGGTCCAAGTCTTTGACCTATTGTGTAATAATAAATTCCGTCGTGTTCTCCGATTTGTTCACCTTCAGGATTTAGAATTTTTCCTTTTTTTGGTTTTATTTTTTGTTGTAAAAATTCTTTTAAGTTTACTTTTCCAACAAAACAAATTCCAACTGTTCCTTTTTTGTCGTAATTTTGAAAACCGTTTCTTTTTGCAATTCTTCTTACTTGTTTTTTTGAGAGTTTTCCTATAGGAAAAAGCGTGTGTGCTAAATCATTTTGATTTTGTCTATAAAGAAAATATGATTGATCTTTACTTTCATCTTTTGCTCGGTGAAGTTCGTAAGAAAATTTATCTTTATTTTTCACGTCCCTAAACGCTGAAACGCGTCCCGCCCTTCCTTTTTGAGATAAATTTTCTTTTAAATTAACTTTAGAAATTTTAATTCTTTTTTTCTTTATTCGTGCATAGTGTCCTGTTGCAATTAAGTTGATTCCTCTTTTTTGTGCTTCGGCTAAAAACATTGGAAATTTAATTTTTTGGTTGCAATCAATGTCGGGGTTTGGTGTTATTCCTTTTTTATATTTTTCAAACATTTTGTCAATTACTAGTTCTTTGTATTCGTCTTCGAAGTCAAGTGTTATTATTGGAATTTTTAATTTTGTTGCTATTTTTATTGCGTGTTCACGTTCTTCAACCCATGCACATTGTCCTGTTATTTTGTTTTTTGTGTCAGACCAATTTTTCATGAATGCTCCGTAAACGTCGTAACCTTGTTTTTTTAGAAGTAGCGCAGCTACGGATGAATCAACGCCTCCAGACATTCCAACAAGGACTTTTGTTTTTGGTTTACGTGAAAATAGTTTCATTTTGAATTTAGAACGCGCCCGAATGCTTTGTAACGCGCCCACCATCCCCCTCCAACCCCCCGTTGAGGGATAAGTTAAATTATGGGATTCAATAATAGAAGATATTTTTGGGTTAAAAAAGTTTGGGGAGAGAGAAGTTATATTATTTTTATTAATGTGAGTATTGAAGATAATTTTAACATGACAAATATTAAAATAATAATATATAATCCTAAAATTAATTTTAAAATTTTTTTGTCTCTTGGATTTATTGAAATTTTTTCTTTTTTTTCAACAAAGAAAATTTGGTTTATTGTCTCTTGTGAAATCCAAGTTATTAATAAAAAACCTAAAATATAAAAATCTATTAAATATGCTTTTTGATATAAAAATATTTTTTTAATTATGTTTAAAAATTTTAGAATTCCTGCTACTTGTATGGCTACAGAAAATCCTGTCCATGAATTATAAAGATGTTCTGAATTTGATTTTAGTTTTTTTTGGAACATTTTTTGATACGACCCGGGCAGGACTCGAACCTACGACCTATCGGTTAACAGCCGATCGCTCTACCAGCTGAGCTACCGGGTCATAATATTGTTGAGAGAATTTTGTTATTTAAAGGTTTTTATTCTTCATCTTCACTGTTTTGTAACCTTTTTTCGAACTCTTCCATTGTTACTGGTTCTCTTTCATTTTTGAGTCCTAAGTCATAAATAGGTTTAGGCATGTTTTTTTCAAGTTCGTTGTAAACTGCCCCATGTTTTGCACCTTTGATTATTCCAATTAATGCTTCAGTTCCCCTCTCTAAATCTTCTGGTAAACCAATTATTGCAATTTTATTTTCTTTTAATTCCATTGCACAGTCAGTCAAACTTGAGAGGGTTTTTAGTGCTTTTCCGCCTTTTCCAATTACTCTTGCTCTAATACTTGAAAGATTTGGTTTATTTGTATAATCTTTTATGTTTACAACTTCCATTAATCTACCTTCAGTTTTTATGTAAATTGCTTCAGAATATGGAAAACCAAAGTTTAATGCATCAATAACTTGTTCAGCCGTGAATTCATTTTCAGGAGAGCCTTCAATTGTTACTTCTCTTCCTCTATTCGTTATTTTAACTTCTAGAGTTTTCTCTAACTTTTTTTTGTTTTTTATTATTCTTGCAATTTTTTCACAAATTATTGTTTTCATATTTTTATATAATTTAATTGAATTATAAGGTTTTTCTTTTAATTAATTAAATATTTAATTAGAATTCGTCGTCTTCAGTTTCTAGGTGTCCGTTATTTTTTAACCAAGCAACTTGATTAGGTTTGTATTTTAGAAGAATGTCTCCTTTTGCGTCGTCAAGTTCCCAAGGCTCGATAACTATTACATCCCCTGGTCTAAGCCAAAGATGTCGCTTTAATCTTCCTGGAACACGACCGATTCTTTCTTTTCCATCAACACAATTTACTTGCATTTTGTTTCCACCATATCTTTGTTCGATTATGCCAATTACTTCTCTACCTTTTGGTAAAGGAGCACGCATAATTTTTGGTTCTTCTTCTTGATTATTATTGTAATTTTTTTTGAAATATGCCATATTAATTAATCGAAAATGCGGTTTATAAAAGTAGTTATGAAATTTAATTAAATTAAAATCATTGCATACGGAATGTTTTCAATTTTCCCAACGCTCTCTTCATTAATTATTCCCATTTCAAGAGCAAGATTAATTGTTTTTTCTCCAACAAGATTAAATGTTGCATCTTCTTTTAATCCAAAAATAATTAATTCTTTTATTTCTTCAATTGGTTTTATGTCTCCTTTGTAAAAAGATTCTTTTATGTCAAGTTGTTTATTTCCTTCACTAAAAGTTTTACCAATTAATTCAGCATCAGCTATTGCAATTATCTTTCTGTATGCTTCTATTACATTTATGTACATTTTCTTTTCCTCTAGAATTTATAATTTAAAAAAAATAAAATAAAAATTTTTTTATTTAGTAAGCTTTTTTAGCTGTACCTGATTTGACTGCTTCTTCAGCGTCAGTTTTTGACATGATTTTGCAAACTCCTGTGTTACAATCTACACATTTACCTTTTGCCATAAAGCCACCTCTCGTAGTTTGTGTCATTTCAACATCTTTCATGTCTTTTTGTTCTTTACATCTCATGCATCTTCCTTGCATTTTTTCTTTACCTCCTTTCATATTTTATTTCTTACTGGGTGTTTTGCACCGCATGCTAGACAATGAATTAAAGTTAATTTTCCTTCTTTTATTAATTCAGTATCTGGTTTTTTACATTCTTTACATAAAACAAATTCTTCAACGTATTGTTCAATTTTTGGATTAATCTTTTTACTTGGAATTTTTATGTTTAGAATTAATTTGTCTCCTTCTTTAGTTATTGGAGTTGCAAGTTCCTTACTTAGGAATCTTTGAAGTTGTTCTGGGTCACGTCTTATGTGTGAAGTTATTTGAAAGAAATTTGTTAAAACTGTTTTTTTACCCTGAAAGAAACCTTCAACTGCTGGAATTTCAAACCGCTCACCTGTTCCTTCAATCAATTTAACATTTTCATATGCTTTGTCTAATAATTGTTCGTAAGATTCCATAAAATAATAAAGAAAAGGTTAGTTTTTAAGGTTTCTTATGAGTAATTTTGGCAAAAATTAATAAATTTCAAGTTGTTTTTTTATTTATGATTAACCTCAAAGCATTTATTTTTGGAGTTGCAGTTTTCATTTTAACACTCTTTGTAACAGTTTATGGAGTGAATTCAATTTATTCAAAACCAATTTATGAAGATTTTTGTCCTAATTCGATTATGGAAGTTAATGTAATGAATGAAAGTGTTTGCTTTGAGAATGGAGGAAAATGGACGCCGTATCAAACATTTAAGGCTTGTGAGGCGGGAGAAGTTTGTGGTTCTTGTGATGTTGATTACAGTTGCCGTGAAGCATATGATTTAGCAAGTGAAAGATATTCAATGAATTTATTTTTGATTTCAATACCTCTTGGAATATTAATTTTATTTTTTGGATTTTATTTTTTCAAAGTTGATTTTGTTTCAGTTGGTTTAATGGCTGGAGGAGTTGGAACGCTTCTTCGTGGAATTGGAACATATTGGAAATATAGTGAAGACTGGATTAGATTTTTGATTTCTTTATTTGGATTACTTGTTATTTTGTATTTTAGTTATAGATTTCAAGGAAGAATTCAAGATAATAAACATATCAAACGAAAATAACTTTTGAAAAGGATATTTATTATTAAAGGAGAAGTTATTAGTTTTAAAATGGTTGT
>JAACWB010000034.1 GCA_009992215.1 archaeon | reverse complement strand
CGACCGAGATTCGAACTCGGGTTACTGCCGTTCTCTGAAACTCAAAGGAAACCCTTTGACTACAGAGTTTTTTAAAACTCTCTTGAAGACAAGACCGTATTGAGATACTAGACATTCACCTTTCATCAAGATTTTTGTCACCTCTTCTTCAAAAATTTCTTGAGAGGGCAGCGTACTTGGCCACTATACTATCGGGGCATATATGAAAATTCAACCTTGTGAAACTTAAAAAGATTGTTATTCCTAGAGACCAATCGAATTTAAATATAAGAACAAAGTTTAATTTATATGGAAGAAAATGATTTATGCCAAGAATGCAAAGGGACTGGAAGAGTAAAAGATAAAGATGGAACTTATCACTGTTGCTTTAAATGTTTAGTTGAAGGAAAACTCAATCAACACTCAAGAACAAGAGACCCAAAAATAAGATTTTAATTTTATTTAAATTTCTTTGCAAGAATTCTTCCAATGTAATATACTGAACCAAATGCAATTATTCCAGGTAAAAATGCAATTCCTGCTGCAGGAATAAGTAAACTTGTTCCAACAGCTCCAACAGTTCCTGCCCCAATTGATTCTAAAAATTCTATTGCTTTTGGAACACTTTTTTCAACATTTTTTTGCAATGCATCAAACTGCATAATAAGCTTTCCTTTTTTTAGAATTCTAATTTTTTTGTCTTCCTCTGAAACTAAAACTACTAAGTTCTCTCCTTTTGCAGAACTTATTCCGGCACTGTGCCTTGTTCCAAAATTCTTCAAAACCTTTTTTGATTTTACTTTAACTCCATAAGCTTCCATAAATCCTTCTTCATTAATAATCACTGCTCCATCCATTAACGCAAGAGATTCAAGAAGTTTAGGATTTTTGATTATATCAAAAGAAGGAACTGTTTGATCAACAAGAGGTTTGTATTCTACTTTACCGACTATAAAAAGTGCACCATCTCCACGTTTTGCAATTCTAAGTCCAACTTGAATTAAAGTTTCCTCTATTTTTTCAATTAAAGAATTTTCCATAAAATTAAATCAAAAAGAAAATATATAAACCTTATCTATAATATAGTATCTCCGAACTAAACCACAAAATAGGATAGGCTTGCCTATCCTAAAAATCGAAAAGATTAATGATCTCTCTTCAAAAGAATATTTTTGGTTCAATTGAAGATTAATCTTCTTGAGTTTTAGTCCATTTTCTGGACATTTTCGCTAATTCAATTACAAATTCTTTAAATGGTGCTTCATCTTTATAGAAACACATCCAAATTACTTGAAGCATCTGTTCAAACAAAAAAAAGAAATATCTAACTTTCATTTCTTTAGATTTACATTTTATTCTTGCTTCATCCTGAATTCTAAATTGTGTTTCAATTCTCCATCTTTTTTTATAAGTAATTATAATATTGTTTAATATCAAATTCACATTTTATTATTTTTGTTAACCATGAAGCACTGACTTTATGTTTAGAAAAAGAGGTGATAATTAAATTAATTTCTGTTTCGGTTAATTGTTTTTTAGGTCTTCCGACAGATTGAAGAACTGGAAATATTCCAGTTTGTTTGTATTTCTTGTATATTTTCCTAACTCTTTCATGACTTATCTGGATATCTTGCCTTACTTGTCTTGTGCTTTTTCCAAGATTCATTTGATTGATAATATATCTAATTTTAGTATCATTTAACTTCATAAGTTGAACATCAAACTTGCTGTCAACTATTTTTCAGATACTACAAAAACAGAGTTAACTCAAGAAATTAAAATTATTTAATAGTATCTGCTATTGCAGCACTCATGGATGCTGGAAGTGTTACTATTATTACCCTTTTAAATGAGACCACTAAATCAGAATATATTGGTGCTTTATTTATTAATATAAGAAGAATACAAACAGTAATAAAAGAGAAAACATATGTCAAAGAGACTCTCTTCATAAATAACTTCCAGTTTTTCTTAATACTTATATTATGGTAATGATAATATGTAAAAATACTGATGAATATGATGGAAACAATAAAGATTCCAATTATATTCCTTACTGGCAGCTCAATAGAAAATTCCCAAACTTCTTGTGTAAAACCAACAGGTATAGCTAAAATAGTCGCACCAACTATGACCTGAACTAAATCATGAAGAAAAAATCCAGAAATAAATCTTTTATTTTTATCTTTCATTGTTTTTTAGTTTATCTTTTTGTTGTCAAAATAAACATACATCTCTCTTTTGCTAAGTTCTTTAATAAATAATTTATGTGGAACAACTGCTTCCGGAGCAAAAACTCCTTTTTCTTTTATTAAACCATTCTTGATCATTTGAGACATTATTGAGATAGTTCTTCCTGTATCTATGTTACTTCCCGCGTCTTCCCAACCCCTTACAGTTTTAATTATACAATCCACTTTCATTTTCTTTGTCTTTCCATTTATTGTCCCGTTTATTTCAGCCCATAAGTTTTCAGTTTCCTTATAACCTTTGGAAATATTTAATCTTCCAAGTACTTTATCTGTAAAGTCAACTATTCTAAATTTTACCCCATTGACTTCAATTTCCTCATTTGAAGAAAAGCCCAAATTTAATAATAATTGTATGACTTTAGCAGAATGCTCTGGAAAACCTGCCATATAATGAACATTATTTAATCCATATTTCTTAAAGTATTTAGCAAAAGAATAGACTTCTGAGTGAACTATACAGTATACTGTTTGTTTTCCAACAGCTTTAAAGTTTCTTGTTCCCCTACATATTATTCGGTTTTCTTTTAAGAATTTACCCTTGTGAAAAGTAACCGGTAATTGAGTAAATTCATCAAATATACTATGCATGGAGTAGGGTATAACAAATTTTTTTATATTTGAATCCCATACAAAACCGAGATCAATTGTATCTACTTTGTCAAATCTTTCAATTGCATGTTTTACAACAACATTTAACAAACCGGGGGTTGAACCGCATCCGGTTATGCAAACGAGCTTACTTTTCTTAAACTCATTATGAAGTTTAAATTGTTCTTTTGTTATATATTGTAATCCTCCAAGATCAGTTAATGATTTATTTGTTTTCAGACATGCTTTCATTACCGCAACATTAAAAACAAGTTCAGCACAATTTACAACGACATCTGCCCCACTTTTTATAATAGCCTTAGCAATGTTATCACTATTTCTAAGATCAACTTTCATGAATCCTGCTTTTTTATTTCTTAATAAATCTTCAACTACTTCTTTATTTCTTCCTGCAAGCATAACGCTATAACCTGATTCCAATAAATCTCGTGAACATATTCTTCCTTGTTGTCCGGTTCCACCAAAAACAATAAAATTGTATTTCATTAACTTATAGTCCTCCCATTTTCGCGAATAATAATATTTCTCTTTTTTAATTCTTTAAAAAAGATAGTAGAATTTATAACATCCTCTGGAGCAAATACTCCTGACTTGCACACCTTTCCATTCATGATAATTTGAGATGCAATTGAGCAAGGAATTCCAGTATCAAGAACACCAGCACTCATTTTTCCATTGCTTTGAGTAATAGCATCAACAATTTTATCCCCATTGAGAATAACTCTAATAATCTCTTTATCTTTTATGTTTACTCCCTTATTGGGAACAAGTTTATTCATTATCTTTGTAGTAGAATCTATTATTTTAGTTTCTTTTTTACCAAATTCAACACTCTTATTTGAAGAAAATCCAAGAGATATAAGCAGATCCAGTTTCTCAATAAAAGACTCATCAAAAGTCACTCTAAATTCACATCTTTTTATTCCCCTTTTTCTGAAATAATCTGGAAGAGTAGCAATCTCAGAGTGTAATGTCAAAAATCCTGTTTGTTTTCCGAACTCTTTTCCAAAATTATACTCTTTTACACCAGAACGGGGTTCAACAAATCTTATTTTATCATCTCTAAAAATTGCAGGATTTAAAGTGAATTCTTCTACTAGTGTTTTAAAACTATAAGGCAAAACAAATGATTGATTATATTTAGTGTAATCAACATCAGCAAAAACAATCTCTATAGTATTAACCTTTGTCAATTTATTTCCAGCATAACTAGCCAAAACATTACTTAATCCTGGTGCGCCCCCCATTCCAATTATAGCACATTTTCCGATTTTTATAAACTCCTTGCAGAATTCAAGTTGCTTTTTAGTCATATGAAACATTCCTCCCAAATCAACATAATTTGTCTTAGATTTTATGCACGATTCCATTATCCTAAGATTAAAATAATATTGAACACAATTAATGCATATATCTTTACCAATAAGCGAATCAACTAATTCTTTCTCATTGGAAATATCCACTTTTTGATACTTTACTCTTTTAGAATTAAAAGATTTTGCAAAATCTCGCGCTTTGTTCTCGTCCCTTCCGGCAATTATGATGATTTCATTTTTTGAATATCTAAATAGATCATTAACCACAGCTTTTCCGACAATCCCATATCCTCCTAAAACAAAATATTTTTTCACTTTTCATCACCTGCTAATCCAACATAAATATGTTTTAAATAAGTATATTCTTCCAAAGCATGAACGCCCAAGTCTCTTCCATGTCCTGTATGCTTAAGGCCTCCATGGGGCATCTCACTTACTAAAGGCAAGTGATCATTTATCCATACTTCTCCAAATTTCAGTGCATTGGCAACTCTAAATGCTTTTTGTATATTCTCAGTCCATACACTTGAAGCAAGTCCGTAATCAACATCATTTGCCTTGCTGATAGATTTTTCTTCAGTACTAAATTTGGTAATGGCAATTACAGGTCCAAAAATTTCTCTTTGGCATAAATTACTTTTTTGTTCAAAATCTCTTATTATAGTCACTGGAAAGAAAAACCCTTCTTTAGGAATCTCTGATTGATAAATAACTTTCTCAGTTTTGTTTAGATTATCTATAAAACTCTGCACTCTCTCTTTTTGTTTTAAGGATATTAATGGACCAAGGTTTGTATTCTTATTTTTTGGATCTCCAAGTTTAATCTTTTTAGCATAATTAATAGTTAGTTCCATAAATTTCTCATAAACCTTATTTTGAACATAAATTCTAGCAGCGGCGGTACAATCCTGCCCAGAATTAATAACTGAAGCATCAACTGCGAATTTAGCTGCCCTCCTTAAATTAGCATCATCAAAAACAATGAATGGAGCCTTTCCTCCAAGTTCAAAATGTATCTTCTTTAAACCAGAAGAAGCTAGTTTCATTATCTCCATTCCTGTTTCGGTACTACCAGTAAGAGCAATCATATCTATATCGGGATGTGTAGCTAACATTTTACCTACCTTTTTTCCAGAACCGGTTAATACATTTATAACACCTTTGGGAAACCCTGCTTTTGTTGCAAGAACAGCTAATTCTAAGCTTGTTAAAGGAGTATAAGAACTTGGCTTCAAAATTATTGTGTTCCCAACTGAAACAGCAGCAAGTTTCCAGCAAGCCATCATTATTGGATAATTCCAGGGTGTGATTGCTGCAACAACTCCAATTGGTTCTCTTTTTAGTATTGAAGTTCCTAATGGTTTATGTTGATTATTTGATAAATGCGTATCTGCGTAATTCCCTGCTGATGTAGTGGTTAATATCCTACATGCTCCAGCAAAAAATCGTAAATTGTCTATTCCGAATTCTATATCGGATTTAGCCAACGACAAAGTCTTACCTTGATTATCAGATTCAATTTTTGCAAGTCTCTCTTTATCTCCCTCAATCAAATCTGCTAGTTTTAAAAAAAGTAAAGATCTTTCAGCAGGAGTTGTGGTTTTCCATAATTCAAAAGCCTGTTTGGCTGCTTTTACAGCTAAATTAACATCCCCATTATTTGAATCAACAACCCTTGCAATGACTTTTTCGGTGAAAGGATTTATCACATTTAAGTCATATTTGGATGATGAAGACCACTCTCCATTTATATAATTCTTTAAGTTTTTTACCTCTTTTTTCATGAGTCTTATTAGCTCTTGATATTTAAAAGGTTTCTTAATCTGTCTTCGTCAAAGCCAACTATTATCTCCCCATCAACATCTATTACAGGTACGCCCTGCTGTCCAGATTTCTTTATCATCTCTTGAGCAACTTTTTGGTCTTCACCAACATTCTTATCAATAAACTTAATTTTGTGTTCATTCATAAATTCTCTTGCCTTATGACACCAAGGACACGAATCAGTTCCGTATATTATTATTTTCATAACTAAATTAGAAATGTTTTGTTTATAAATTTTCGGGAAACTAAGTTAACTTTGCTTTAGTTTTCGCATTTCTTTTATTTCAATGAAAGATTTCAGCAATGCGGGAATAAACCCTGTTAGAACAAAATTTACCAAGTCAAGTATACCATTATATTTTCCAAGACTAATTACTAAATGGGTCTTTTTACTACGATATGATACAAGATTGTTTTTATTTTCCAAAGCGATTATATTTTTAACGACAATTTTTGCCTGTCTTTCTGCATTTTGAGCAGTTTTTTCTTCTAATCTGTCGGTGATATCTCCTGCTACAAAAATATTTTTCTTTCCAATCAACTGTAAATGTTCATTGACAATAATCTGATTTTTTTCATTTAAACTATAAGAGAAATTAGATTCCATAAAATCATAATTTGGAGTGATTCCAGTGCAAAGAAAAATTATATCAGACTTTAATTTATTTCCTTTATCCGTTAAAAAGAAATTCTTTTTCTTTTGTGTAGCTCTCTCGCCATAAATTATTTTTACTCCTTTTTTTTTCAAGAAACGCTCTGCATATTTGATAGCCCCTTCATGATTTCTCTCAATTAATTTTTCTTTTGAGTGAATTATTGTTATTTTTTTATCGTTGTAATGTGTGCATATCTCAGCGGCCAATTCAACACCAACTAAACCCCCCCCGATTATAAGAATTTCTTTTGCGTTACACAAATTATTATAATAGTCCCTAAGATGTTCGGCTCTTGTTACTTTGATTATATCTTTCTCTTTGAAAGGAATGTTATAACTTGATCCAGAGCAAATAATCAAATAATCAAAATGAATTTTTTTATTATTTTCAAGAGTTACATCATTACTAGTTATCGTTTTAACACATCCAACAATTACTTTTGCTTTCTTGAGATAATGCGTATGTAGTATTTGTATTTTTTTAATATGTTCTGGCTCAACAATTGTCCTCAAGATTCCTGGAGTAAATTCAAAATAATCTTTAGAATCTATTAAAGTGACATTAAATTTATTTTCTAACTCTCTTGCAACATGTGAGCCTGCGAAACCTCCCCCTATGACAATTACTCTTTTCATACAAAAAATAAAAATAAATGGGTCTTTATTTGCTAACAGCCCATGCCCCTGGTCCATCCAAGAGGATGCTTATTAATGCTCCCATCCCAACTAAATGAAACAACACATTAATCCAACCAATCGGATTTTCTAATGCTCCTGGAAGTGCAACAGTTAAAGTAGCTACAAGCAGAACGATAACTAATGGCCATGTGGTATATTTTGTTTTCCATCCCACAATTAAAGAAGCACCAAAGATTATTTCAGACAATAAAAGTATCCAAGCCAAAAATGATGGTGCCGGAAAGCCTAAACCAGTTAACATTCCAGTTATTCCTGCTGGATCCATGAGTTTCATTATCCCGGGAAGTAAAAATAACAATCCAGCAACAATTCTTAAGATAGCCAATCCGTATCCTTTATTATTTTCCATTTTTTCCTCCTTTCAGTGATTTTATTTTAAACATAATAAAAAATCTCAAACAATCTATTTAAAGTTTTAGTGAACTCGGTTAACAGTTCACTCGGTTCACTAAAGATATAAAAACCTTTTTTAGTATTTATTTAAATGAAAGAAGAGAGTTTTGATTATATAATCTTGGGAGCTGGTGGAGCTGGTCTAGCTTCTGCAATGTATGGGGCAAGATTAGGATTAAAGACACTTGTCCTTGGAGCATCTCATGGATCGGAGCTTCCGGTTGGTGGAGTTATCACAACAACAAATATTGTAGAAAATTACCCTGGCTTCATTAAATTAACAGGAATAGAATTAGCAAAGAAGATAGAAGATCATGCAAGAAGTTATGAGTTAGTAACAATAAAAGAAGAGAAAGCACAGAAAATTGAAAAGCGCAAAGATTGCTTTAAAGTAACAACCAATAAGTCTGCTTACTCTACAAAGACAATCCTTTTTGCAACAGGAACAAAGTGGAGAAAACTTGATGTTCCCGGAGCTAAGGAATTTGAAAATAAAGGTCTAGCATTCTGTGCTTTATGCGATGGAGTATTATTCAAAAACAAAGTTGTCGGAGTAGTTGGTGGAAGTGATTCTGCCGTTAAAGATGCTTTGCTTCTTTCAGAATATACAAAGAGAGTTTATATTATTTACCGAGGAGAACAAATTCGTCCTGAACCGATTAATATGAAAAGAGTAAGATCAAATAAAAAGATAGAAATTATAAACAATACAAATGTTGTGGGAATAAATGGGGGTAAATTTCTAGAAAAAGTTATTTTTGATAAACCTTACAAAGGATCAAAGGAATTAAAATTGGATGGACTATTTATTGCAATAGGACACATAGTTCTTTCAGATTTAGCGAAAAAATTAGGAGTTAAGACAAACAAGAAAGGTGAAATTATAACGGACAAGACAGCATTAACCAATGTTCCCGGAATTTTTGCAGCTGGAGACGTTGCAAATACTCCTTTCAAACAACTTATAACTGGAGTCGCAGAAGGTTGTATTGGAGCCCATTCAGCATACGAATATATCACTAATAATAAAGTAGTCGCTTGTTAACCTCTTTATATTTTCTCAAGTAATTTATAGTAATTAAATTAACGGGTTCACTCAGTTCACTAAAAGTATATAAATAATTTTTTATTTCACCCGGTATGGAAGAAAAAAACAATAAGGGTATTGATGTAAATGTAATAGAAAAACATTTTAGAGAAATCTTGGATAAGGGTCTGAAGGTAGACCTCAAAGATCCTAACTTTCTTGAAACTCCAAAAAGGGTAGCGAAGGCTTACAAAGAAATTTTTGCAGGTTTGGGTCACACCAAAAAAGATATAAAAAATATTTTCAAAGCATGTTTTCCGACTAATTATAAAGGGATGGTATTTGAGAAGAATATAACTGTTTTCTCAATGTGCCCACATCATTTTCTTCCTGTTAAATATGATGTTTCTGTTGGATATATTCCAGATGGCTGTGGAATTGGTTTGAGCAAATTAGTGAGGATAGTTGAGCTATTAGCAAAAAGACCAGCATTGCAGGAAACATTTACACAAGAAATTGTTGAATTGATGGAAAAGTATATACACACCAAGGGGGCAATCTGCATGGTAAAGGGAGAGCATTATTGCATGCGAATGAGAGGAGTCAAACAAAAAGATGTAACTACAACAACAAGCGCTGCAAATGGGGTGTTTCTTACAAAGCCAGAGATGGAATTAAAATTTTATGAATCAATGAGAAATAGCTAAAATGTTAGAAAATAAGGTTGCCATTATAACAGGAGGAAGCGAAGGCATCGGTTTTGGAATAGCATCCGCTCTTGCTTCCAAAGGCACGCGAGTTTATTTAGTAGCGAGAACTCAAGAGAAATTAGAAAAAGCAAAAGAAAAAATAACACAACAAAGTGGAAAAGCAGAGATCAGGTCTGCAGATATCACAAATATTGAAACAATTAAAGAGATTGTAGAAGGGGTTTATCATGACAATGGTCGTTTGGATATATTTGTTAATAATGCCAGAGCATGGAAGGGACAATCGCTCAACACACCATTTGCAGATATTTGGAGACTAATTGAATTTGATATGCGTGCACCTTATGAGTTAACACACTATTTAGTTAATAGATTCAAAAATGAAAAAGAAAACACATTAAGAATACTGACAGTTGCTTCTCAGGCTACACTTCAAGTTATGGACAATGGTCTCCGGTTCTGCTAAGATAGAGCTTGTTGCAGGGCTGTTCCATATTAAGAATG
The DNA here is from genome assembly GCA_009992215.1 of archaeon. Taxonomy (GTDB): domain Archaea; phylum Nanobdellota; class Nanobdellia; order Pacearchaeales; family GW2011-AR1; genus GW2011-AR1. Next base: position 2,000 of record JAACWB010000034.1, on the reverse strand, counting down.
AGCTACAAAAAGAAGGTGTTAAAAATGTTAAGCTTTATAGGTTATATCCAAATACTGTTGCTACAGATAAGATGATGGATGCAATTAGGGCTAATCAAGTTCAAAATCCTGTTAAATTAGAATCAGTTGTTGATGCCGCTGTTAATTTACTTTTAAATAAAACTCCTACAAGAGATGTAAGGGTTGGATATTATCCTGGAAAAAGAATTGTAAGAACATATCTTCCATCAAACCCTAATGATTTTTATTATCAAACAAAAACAAGTGAGGAAGTTGTAGATTCAGATTTCATTCCAGAAGATTTATTAAAATAAGCTTAAGAGAATAAAATGCAATTTACAAGAAAGTTTAAATTTGACGCAGCCTATACTCTTCCGCGAGAGTTTGATGAAAAAGAGAAAAATGCATGGGCATACTTATAAGTTTGAAATAACAATTGACAATCAAGTTATTAATGGCAAAGCGGTAGACCTTAATAAATTTAAGAAGATAGTTCAAAAAGAAGTTATAGATAAATTAAACCATAGTCATTTAAATAATCATCTAGAAATTCCAAGTGTTGAAAACATAGCCGTTTGGATATGGAACCAATTAAAAGAAAAACTACAAGATATTTATGAAGTAAAATTATTTGAAACAGAAATCCATTGGGTAACTTATAGGGGAGAATAAGACTCTCCGCATCCACACTAATCACCATTATTTTTTAATTAGGAAATCCCCCTCTGAAAGCAAATTCTTTAACATGTTTTCTCTCATTTGGCTTTTCTGATTTTTGCATTCTTTCATGTAAATCCTCAACATCCCCCTGTGTTCCTATGGCAAGCATTGCTTCAACATTGTAATCATCTTGAACGTTTAAGATTTTTCTTGCTTTTTCATAGTCAAAACCAGCCATACCATGAGCAATAAAGTTTTTCATTCTTGCCTGCAAAGCGAAAGACATCCATGCAGAACCAGTGTCAAAACTAGATGTAACATTCGGTTTACCTTCATCGTTTGTTTTCTTAGAGAGAACAACTATTAATGCTCCGGCGTCTTTTGCCCACATTTGATTAAATTCCCCCAATAAACCAAAAAAAGTACTCCAATTTTCATCACCATTCATTGCATATAAAAATCTCCATGGTTGAACATTAAACGAGCTTGGCGTCCACCGAGCCGCCTCAAACAAAGATGCCAAATCATCTTCAGTAAAATCTTTTTTACCAATAGCCCTTGGGCTCCATCTTTTGATAAAAATTTCATCTACATCATGTTCGGATTTTCTTTCATTTTTAAGATCATATGGTTTTGTCATCTTATTCTCAATCAAATATCTTTTATAAGTATTTAGTGAACTTGGTTAACTTTTTCCTTAACTAAGTTTACTGAAATTATAAAAACAAAAGATAATCAGCTTATCTGGAGGTGCAGAATGGAAAAGATAAAAATTTGTGCAGAATGTTTGAACGCTGAAGCAACAAAATGTTGCAAAAAATGCAATAAATGCTATTGTGACGAATGTATGAGGTTACATTATGCAGAGAAACATATGAAGAAACATTTGAAAAAGTTAAGAATGTATAATCTTAATTTACCTTAACTGCGTGTTTAGTTATTTCAAGATTGCAACCGTTATAAGCCTTGCAAAAATCTTCACATTTTTGTGCTAATTGTTCCTCTTTGTAAAAAAATCCACATATTGAACACTTAAAATAATTTTTATCATTAACAATTTTTTCTTCAACCATTTTAATCACATCACTACTTCTGGGATTTTAACCTCTTTGCAATTATGCAGTTCCCCATCAATCATTTCTCCACACATTTCACAATGTAATTTTTTCTTTTTTATAATCTCTAATACCCTCAAGATTTCTTTTGCTACGTTGCTTTTATTTTTTACAATTCGATTACAAGAAACTTTTACTTCTTCTAAAGCTTTTGGATGCATCTTTATCCTTTCAACTCTTTTTCCAGCAATATACTGCGAAATAGCAGCCTTAGTTAAGCCCATC
>JAACWB010000010.1 GCA_009992215.1 archaeon | reverse complement strand
ACCTAAGAAATCAAATGGAATCTTATATGCTTCAATAGGTTTTAATTTTCCTACCATGTCTGTAACTACATTATGGCACTGAATTAACTGTGTATCTAATATATCTTTACTGTCAAATTCAGTATTGATTCCTTTAGATAAATCATTAATTACTAGTATTTCTTTTGGCATTTCATTTTATAGTTATTTCAGTTTATTTTCTATTGCTTTAAAACCAATTCTCATTTCAGTCTTAAGTGTTTCTACTTGTTCTCTTAAGAATGAGTTCTGTAATGATACACTATGTTCAAGAAACTCTCTGTTACTTTTAATAACAGTATTTGCTTGAGCAATATCTGATTTCAGTACATTTATTTCTCTATCCATAATTTCATCTTTATCATGTAATTGATTAACATTATTTTCAGAAGATTTGAAATAATTTACTAGGAAAAATGCAATAATAGCAAGAGATATTGATATTATACCACCAGATAAGGTAATTAAAATATCAATAAAATAATTAATTTCCATCTGAATTGCCTCCATTTATAACAACATCTGGATTTTCTTTTATTTGAGATTTACCAACAGCAATAGCTATTGTACCTACAAGTGCAGATAATGCACCTAACATCTGAGTAATTGCAACAACTAAAGCTGTTATATTATCAAGAGAACTAGCATCTATTAAAGAAGCTGAACCAGTTGCCGCTAATCCACCTGTTAATAATTTAATTCCAGCGTTTGCTATTTTATTTCCAACTTTAGGGGTCTGTTTTTTAAACAGTTTAATTACTGTTGGGATAAGTGTTATTATTGGTTTTAAGAATTGTGTCATTTTTAACTTTTCTGTGATTTGTTAGTTATATTCCAATATACGGTATCTCCTGCTTTTATCCATGAAGATACTATATCAAATAAATCTTTTTCTACTGTAAGTTGAATCTTATATTCTTCTTCATTAGTAATAGCATTATAGGCAACAAGAATACAAGCATCACTATGATGAATAGTATTACCACCATGTACTAATACATAAGTAAATGTAATTCCATTATGTTCAATAACATACTCTTTATAACCATTGCGTTCTATAATTTTAGTATATAATACCAATACATCACGTTTAAATGAGTTGCTATAACGAATACCTACGTTATATTTTAATGCTGGAATAGCAGTAAACTTAGCTACTTTTATTCCATCTCCTCTAACAGTATCTTCTAATGTATAGCAAAATCTACCTATTCGTGGAACAGGTAAAATTACTTCTCCTAATGTAGATTGTGGTTTATAACCAATACGATGTTGTTCAATTGTGAAAATCATTTCTTTTGTATGTAATTACCTTTTTTATCTTGATAAAATTGACCAGGTTTTGAATTTTCACTATTTGTGCAATAGCTAAAAATGTGTTTATTGTAATAGTAATGTCTATTAGGATTATAATAGTCTGCATAGTAATTAGACTTACACCTTACACATATTTTATAAGCCATTTTAAAACTCTACTTTTTGATATTCAATTACAAATGTAGTTAATTGTCCTTGTGCTGTTTCTGTAACTAATTTAAAGTTTTTAGAACGCAATACACGAGCTACATTAATATCTAATGGAATATGTTTATTTGCAGAAATAGTAATTGGACTGTCTGCTCCATTAGTTTCAGATAATGCGTAAAATTCTCCTGTAACAGGATTTTCTACATGAATGCGCATTAACGTATCTGTAACTATAGATGGGCAATAAATAATAAATGGGATGCAATCATATACCTCAGAAGCAGATAATGCCTCAGATGTTGTTTCTGCATTTAAAATATTAATTTGTTTAGTAATTAAACTCATAATTCATCTTTCTGTTTTGTTAAAATAAAATGTATAAAAGAGCATTTAGTATGTAGCAAGCTAAAACTGATAATACATAAAAGAAATTAGTATAAACGCGTGCTTTCATATAAATTCTTCTTCTATATAAGGTATTCTTGTTACAATTTCATGCGGTAATTGTACTTCTATATTAGGATGTATTGGTACATAAAAAAAAGATTCAATTTTATGAACATTTGACCATCTAGCGGCTTTATATTTATTAGGATTTTTTTTTGTATTAAAACTTTGTAAGTAAAAGTGTACAGATGCTTCATAAATTTCAGCATCTTCTACATTGTTAAATTTTGCTATCATGTTTTATCGTAATAAATATCTGTTAATGTTTTATAGAAATCTCTATCTACTGATGTAAAAGCTATTTTATCAATTACTAAAACAGATGAAAATCCCTTAAAACTTGTGCCTGATAATTTTATGATTTTATTTTTACTATCATTTATAAGACCAGATGAAGTAAATGTTTTAAAATTAACAGTAGAATTAAAGGCAACCAACTGATTATTTTCAGGATAGTTATTTACACAAAATAAATCATTATACTTTACTTTGTTTGCTGCTATGCCAACTGAAGCAGAAGCTTCAGATGCTACATTTGAAGATAATCTTCTACCATTTATTCTAAATACACTTGATATATTCTTAAAATAAAGAGTTGTTTCAGATTTAAAAACAGTAGCATTTTCAGACAATAATAAAAATGGGACTTGAACATCAACAGCAGAACTATCTTGTTTAGATAATAAATAAACAGAATATTCACCAATAGAACTATATTTAAATGTTAATTCTGTTTCGTAAACATCATCTATCCCATCAAAGAATATTCCTTTTAGTCCTGTATTAGGGTTATCTTCCCATAATGCTTGATTAGATGCTATATCTTGTACTAAATCTAAGTGGTCAGGGCTTAAGTCAAAAATAGTTCTCACACCAATTCCAGCTTCACCATTATCACTAAGTTCTATACCACCTAATTCAGAATATACTGAATCAGGTATTTTTCCATATTTACGAAGTGATTCAGTATAAAACCTATTAACAAAATCAGTATCTTGAATAATTCCACCAAATTCACTTACATGATTCCTGTACGCTCTTTCAGCTTTATTAGCTTTGCGTTTTAATGTAGAATTAAAAAGTAGTATGTTCATAATTCTATACTTACTACATTATTTGTATATACATCATAGAAAAATGTTGTAAAGCTTTGTGTTCTTGTATTACTTATTTGTATTTCTACGGCTGTTTCTGAAAGTTTATTAAAATCAATAGAATATCTGCTTAATGGCAAATCTACTAATTCATGTATTATCATATTATCTGGGTCTGTAATAACACCAGATGATTTTCTAATAAATATAGTTCCTTCAAAATAATCATTACCGCTTCCTAAAAGCATTAATTTTATTGCTAAAAATCCTGTTTTGTCAGGAAACTTAGCTGTTATAATAGTTTTATTATTACCAGATGTTGTTCCTATTTCAACAAATCCCGAATCTGCTTTTTGTACCGTTTGACCTGTTTGATAAATAAACGAACCTGTACCAGATGTTTCTTCATAAGGCAAATAATGCACGCTCAATTCCGATATTGATAAATTAGATGGCGTATCTGAAAAATTAAAAAATTGAATAGCCGATGGATATTTAGGTAAAACAAATGTGTATTCTCTTTCATCACCTAAAATTGGGAAATACCCATAAGAATTGATAGAGTTTGTATCATTATCTGCTGTAAAATAAACATCAGACCCTGTCTTACTTGCCTTAAAACGAACTATTGCTCTACCATTGCTATTGCTAGGAATGCTTATTGTTAATTTATTTCCTGTTGTGATTGCTTTGTTATAAACAATATCTGCTCCTAAACCTGTTGTACTGTCTTCTCCAGCAATAAGCCCTTGTGTAATATCAGATGGAACTAATAATACTAAAGGAATCGTTGCATAATTATCTGCTTCTGTCTGAACAATTCTAACTTTTGCTATCCCTGTCGCATTAGCAGGAAGCAATTTTTTAAAAAAAGTAAATGAATGCCCAACACTATTTTTAGTAAGAATATTATCTAATAATTCAGAAAATATAAGAGTATTATCACCATCTCTAACTTCAATTTTTGTGTTATTGTAAGATGATGAACTATAAGCTACTCCAACACATAAACAATATTCTTTAGTTGTTTCAATAGAATATTCTTTTTGTACCGCTCCGTTTGCAGAAGGTGCATATAGAGACAAGGCTCTTCCATTTGTTCTAGGAGCAGAAATTTGTATTGTACTTAAACTTACTGTGTTATTAGATGAAGTTACAGTAGCTGTAATTCCTGTTGATGTATTAAACACCACACTAATTTCAAAATTATCAGAAGGAATATCTATTCCATCTTCATATATCATAGATATAACGCCTAATAAGTTAGTTACAGTTAATCCATGATTAGATAATATTGTAGCAGAATGATTCGATACAAATAAAGTTGCAATCTCGGTAGGAGTATTTGCATTTGTTGTAACTGTTGTGTAATCGCTTCCATCAATAGTTACAACTATTTCTCCTGTCGTGATAACATTATTTTCTAAAGTAATTATTTTAGTTGTTTTGGTTGAAATCCATCCATTTACTGTAACACCATTATAAAACAATGGGTCTGTTTCAATGTTTCTAGTAAACAACCATTCTTTTCCAGACTTATTAATTCCGTTATTCCCTTGACCTTTAGTGTCTCTATATAAAAATGCTGGTGAATAAATTTTATTACCAAATCCATTATCGATAATTCCATTTTTAAATTTTACATCAGAACTAAAACGAGAAATATTCAAATCTCCAGAATGGCAACTTTTACCTAGCCAAAACATCCCATAGCCGACTTCTGCGTTTTTAAAATGAACTTCACAACCATCAACATCAAGAACCAATAAATTACGTTCAAAATGTCCACCATTTATAACTAGAGAGCCTTGTCTTTGATAACGTGCAAAAATAGCCGTTTTTACTGCTTCTATGTTACATTGATAAAACTCAATATTGCCTGTTGGGTAAATTTTTACACCGTAAGAATCATTATTATATCCTGTATTTACAAATCCATTTACTTCTAATCTTCGTAAATAAATTTCTTGAAAAAGTGTATCAGCAGAGTCGTTAGTTATAGCATATCCGCCAGTCCCAACTTGTCTAACATTTATATTTTGTAGGTCTAATATATTGTTTTTACCTATAAATTTAATAGCACCTTGATTAATTCCATTTTCTAAAGCAAAAGTCATTCTTTCAATTATCGAAGATTGAGAAGCTGAATATCCAATAGGCTCGCCTTCTTCATCTAAAGTTGGGTCATAATACCCAATTGTAAAAAAAGCACCTTCTGTATTATTTATCGCTCTCAATTCACTACTAAACCCTATTCCTGTCGCTCGTAAAACACATGAATTAAAATTAGTAAAAATAGCTGCATCGGGAGTTAAAAAATAATCACCTGTAATGTCTAAACTACGAGAACCTGTTGTAATACCTGCAATAGTTTTATTAAAAAATTTATTTAAAATTACTGCAAAATCTTCTCTGTCAATTTCAGGAGTAGTTGAAAGTTGCGAAATGCCACCTAAATCTCTACCAGATAATAAAATACCTGTCTTACCTATTCGTAACCATCTACCAGAATCTACTCCTTGAATGTAACTATTTGGTTTTACAACATTATATCCATTATCAACCAATTCGCTAGTAGAATCCCAATAAAATGTATTTCCGCCACCATCTCCGTTTGTATAATACCCTTTAGTTTGTGCTTGTATTTGCGAACCATCTACTGTTGGTATAAACCCACGTAAATCTTCAACTTTATTAAAAACTTTAATACTCTCCGGCACTAACAAATTAAACTGTTCAGTTAAGTTTGCTATTTGTTTTATAGCTTCATTTGTTTTATCTGTAGCTGCCTTAATTGTATCTTGCGAAGCTGGCACACCTACATTAGCGATAGCTGTTGTTGTAAATTCTGGAACTTTACTAGCCATTAAGTACCTCTATATTCTGTAATCTTGTTATAGGATAAGTTTGTAAATTAAAATCACCATCATTACCAGCTAAAATAAATTCATTGCCTGCGTAATAATCCTCGCTACCTGCGCGAACATTTAAAAATGGTTTATTCATAACTAAAACGTGTTCTATATTTTCTAAAGAAATAGTTAAATTATTAATAGATTCTAAAGAAAAATTTAATTTACTAATAGATTCTAAATTATTATTTACTTGTTCAATATTTATCATACTATTAAATCAGCTCCATAGTCTTTAATAAGCAAATAAAAAGAATCAACAATTCTTTCAACATCTCCAGTAGGTTCTGTTCCTAACTCTAAACCTATTTTTATTTTATAGATAAGATTAGATGTTAAATCTATGTTATTAAGAAAAATCGTTTGTGTGGTATTATTATCTCCTAGTAAAGTCTCAGATAATAACAATTTAGAAGAATCTTCTCTTGCTGTTACAACGTAACCACCCCAGTTATCACCAATTTGCTTTGTAAGTAATAACTCTAAATCAACACCATTGTAACAAAAAATAATAAATGCACTAGATTCTTCAACGAATATTTTTTGGAATATTTCTGTTAGGTATCGTTCTTCATCTGAACTTAATTCAGATTTAATAGAATTAAAAATTGAAAATAAATTACTAAAAGATTCTTCTGAAAAATTATTAAAATCAAAACAATCTATCATTAGATATAAAGATTTTTCAGTGTCTGATGATATATATTTTTTTTTATTTTCAACTAATCTTTTTATTTTAGACTTTGTCATATTTTACCTTAATGAGTATTCAGAAGGTTCAGATTTAACAGTTTTAACTGTATTTCTTTTAGTTCTTAAATCAGCATTAAATAAGCCATAATAATAATTATGTTTTTCAATGTCTCCGTTTTCAAGAAATACCTTTGCTTTGATGTAATAAACAATACTCATGATATACTTTTCTGGAATCTCTAATTCATCTTCCATATCATCAAAAGAAACTCTTTTAAATCCAATGAAGTTTAACAATAATTTATATCCAGATAAGCTATCAAAATTCATCATTCTCTCAAATGAACATGTAGATTCATTATACTCATATAGATACAGTTCTCTATTTTGAGTAACTCTGTATTTATATCTATTCGCTTTTGTTAATAAATCTAACATCAGAAGCACCTTCTATTTCAGTATAAACATCATCTATTCCAATGCCAATATAATTAAGTCTAATTATTTCAGCATTTAGTTTTATTTTATTTTCATCAAAATCATCAATTATCTTTTCATGTTCAAGATTTTCTGATTCAACTATAGTTCTTAATGCATCATTTAAGTGAATTATAGCAGTTCTTCTATCTATATTGTAAATAGATTTATCCTTTTCTACTATCTCTAGTAGGTTCTCTACCTTCATTTACAACTCCTACGATTGCATTAAATTGTTCTATGTATCTTTGATATAATTGCATGCTTGTTTTTTCTGCAATTTGATAATTAGCAGATTCAGACTGAAACAACAAAGACAATGATTGAATTTGGCTACTTTTTATTTGAATTAAAGACATATTAGCATTAACTAACTGAATATTTTCTTGTATTCTTGATGAATAAAGTTGTAATTCAATTTGTTTTTCTTGTACATACAATCCTAAATCAGACTGATATTTTTGAAACTTTAAATTTAAAGATGCTAATAGTTTCTCTAAATTACTCTTAAAAACAGTCAATTCAAACTGTTTTGTACTTAATTCTTTTTGCAATGTATCATTAGATATCTGTATCTCAGCTTGTACTCTTTGTAAATTAGAATTAGACTTAGAAACATATGATTGCAATTTTGATTGATAAGTCTGTATCTTTAATGATGTATTCTTAACTTGGGCATCTATCTCAGATATGTATTTATCAATATTTAATTTCAATTTTCCATACTGTGTATTAATCATTTGATTATATGTATTGTATGAAGATGAATTTTTTTCTAATACAGTTTTAGCTATTGCCAAATGAGAACTTGCAATTGATACCGCACTATTAACCATTTCGGGGTCTTCGTCACTAAGCCAAAATGAAGCATTAAGACTATCAGAAGATAATAATGTACCTATTGTTGATTGAGCATTTGCTAAATGAGCTTCAGCTTCTGTTAAATTTATAATAGGCTCAGTTGGAATATTAAATGAAAAGTCATATTCAAAATCTTGAAATGCTATATCAGGTATTGCTAATTCTGTAATGTCAAAATCAATTTCTTTTAAAAACTCAGATAAACTTAAATTAAATGTTTCTATAGTTTCTGCAAAGTCTGCAATGTCAACATCGACATTTATATCATCAGGTTTTGTATAGCTAGATGTATATATTTGCTTTTCTATTTCTACATTATTTATGTCTGATATTATTATAGATATACTATCAGATATGCTTGATATTATACTTTTTAATTCAGCATGATTAATAACTGTTAAGTCATTATTAGATATTAAAAATGCAGTATATAATAAAATACAGTTTAATATGTTTTCCCCAAAAGTTATGTCAGTATTTAATGTATTTGAATTTAATGTAGGAATTGTTATTGTAAAGAAATAAGCATTCTCTTTAACCGTAGGAGCAGGTAGAACTTTTAATAATCCATTTTCAATATAAAATCCAGGATTGTAAGAAGTTCTATAATGTTCAGATTCATCATATGATGCTAATTCAACAAAACAATTTTCTATTTGAGTACATTTTCTTTTCCCTCTAACTACATTATCGTAAAAAAATCTAACTTGAACCCCATCAGATGTTATATTTACTTTTGAAGAATGACCTTTTAATATCGAAAATGGTATATTCGATAAAACATAATTGAATGCCACCTCCATAAAGGAAATGGCATTCAAATTATTGTTCGGATATAATAGCTTTATTTTTTCTAATAAAGTCATCAGGTTAAATCCACATTGCGAATGTTTCACCTAATCTAAAATCAAACCCAGCTTCAGTTTGCACTAAATCTGTTTGAGCATCAACACCTGTATTTTCAAGAGATTGTACTCCCATGTAAACACTTGTGTCACGATTAAATCCATTACCTTTTAATGGTCTATATGATACGTTACTGTAGTTTACAGCAATCATTTTCACATAAGTACCATCCAAGTTAATATCTCTTATCATTCTCATTGTTCCATGAGGAGTAGAGAGTTCAGTAATGTTTAATCCGCTAATAGTCTTACGACCGATTACAGATATTTCACTTCTGAATGGAATATTAGCTCCAGCAAATGTGTTTTGAAAAAAGTTACCAGAACCTAGTCTGCTAAACCAGTTAAATACATTAGTATTAACATGGATTAACAAGTTAGTTTCGTCATTGCCAATTTCAGGATTCATAATCTCAGAGAACTGGTCTAAGAAATTATCATATCCATCAGTTGAATTCAATTGGAATACCCAACCATTATTCATTACATAATCTACTAATCCTTCAGTAGTTCTGTAAATATTTGAACCAGATGTATTCTTTGTTGTTCCAGTCTCTTGTTTACTTCTTACAGACCAGAAGCCTGCTTTAGAAATATCTTTTTTATGTAACAACATTGTTTTTTCCCAATTATGAGCAAACTCATTTGGGCGCAATTTTAATACTGTTGCACGAGCTGTTCCACTCATAGACAAATCTGATTTAAAGATTTGAGTATAGCCATAATTATCTGAATACTTATCAGAGTAACTAGTATCTGGTAATCCAGAACCTTCTGAGAAAGCAGAACCAATAATGGTAATTCTATCTTCTTTACGAATGGTTGATGATGTAATAGATACAGCTAAACTTCTAGCATCAATAAATACATTATCAGTTGTGCTACTATAAATAACACCTGGAGAACCAAGACCATATGTAAGGAAATAAGAAGTATCTTCAGTTGTTGAGGTTAATCCAGCAGCCCAAGAAGGTTTCATGCTAAGAACTTTGAATGTAACTTCAGCATAATTACCATCGTAAGCAACTCTTTTGATGATACAATTCAAATAACCTAAATCTGATACAATTTGGTCAGAACCTTTTACATAAGAAACAGGAATTTGAACAGTTTGATTAACAAAGAAGAAATTAGGCTTACCAGCTGCTGCTGTTAAATAAGCATTTGCTTCATTGGTTCCTGCATAGTTTTTTCTAGTAGGAGTAATGTTACCTTTTTCAACATCATAATCAGTTGTTAAGAATAAATTCAAGTAAGAATTTACTGTAACATCTTTAGATGTTCCACCACTTGTTGGTACAAAATCTGCATCTACAGTAACAACTGCTAATGCAAGTTGTTGTGCGTCTACACCTGCTCCATCAACATCTAATAATCTTAATGAATTATAGTTATTTTCTTTTACCACATTGCTAATTGCGAATGCATATCTGCGATGCCAGATTTCTCTTTTCTCTAAGCGTTTAAACTCGGGGTCATCTGTTGGTTCACTACGAAACTTAGATGCTATTGTAAAAAACGGGTCTTTAGCAGGTTTCAATTCTGCTATTCTCATACTGCCTAAATTAAACGAGCGTCTAAATTCGTTAATTGGAACTGCACCTACTGGTATGCCAGAGCCGCCAGATTCAGTGCTTGTTCCTAGATGACCAGTATGTGAAAGACCAAGTACGTTAATAATGTTACTATTTGCCATTATATTTATTTGGTTTTGTTACTGTTAAGTGAATAGACCTACAGAAGAACCAGATTTTATAAAATCCATAAACACATCAGCTTCACTTTTCTTTGGCATTGATGCACCATTTGTTTTAGGCTTACCAATATACTGAGCAGCTTCTGCTTGTTGTTTATATGGTTTAGATGCTTCTTTTTTCGCATTATCAATAATTTTATCTTTATTGATTAGGAAGTATATATCATCTAAAGTGATTTTATATGACTTTGCTTGTTCTAACATTAAATCAAACTCTTCATCTTTGATTCCATGCTTTGAAATGAAAGCCATCTTTTCTTCTTCAGGTATTTGATTTTTGGAATCTTTTTGACTAGTCTGTTGACTACGTTTTTGAGCATCTGCTTTTTGAGCTGATATCTTTTCTAAGATTTTAGCATCTTTAGACTTTGGGTCTGCTAATGCGTTTTCTAAGTCAAAAACATATCCATCTTCTATATCGAGAGACTTCATTAGTTGCTTACGTTGCTCTTCAGGATTAGTGAAATATCGTTCAGCCATTTCAAGAAAACCATCATCATTAATCATGGCTTCTAACATTGGAAGAACTGGTTCAACTTCTCTTAGCTTGTTTACAGCATCAGAGTTGCTACCTAACTTTTTCTCTAATTCAGTATAAGACTTTACTAAGTCATCTACCGATTTGAATTTTCCAAGAATCTTTTCGTCATCTTTAGGGTTCTGACTTTTAGAATTGTCCTGCGATAAGGAAGATTTTGGAATGAATCCTTTATCAGTCATGATAAAGTCATCAGTTTCTAGTAAAGCAATAGCAGAGTCTTGTAGGTTTTCATTACTGCTTAATAAATCACCTAAAGATTTACCAATAGGTTTTTCGTTATCATCATTTATATCCTCAGATTCTGCTCCTTCTGAATTTTCATTAGAATCAGTAGATTTAGGATTTAATTCCTTTTCTTCTAAATTATCAAATGAAAAACTACTTGAAAATTGTGCTGCTTCTCCTGCCATAATGTTAAGTATTTATTTAATTGTTGTCAATTGTTATTTATTTGTGTTTTCTTTTTTATGAGATGATATTCTAGCCTTCTCATTTTTCAGTTCCTCTTTAGTCAAGAAATCTTCAACTTTTCCTTTCATCATTTCACCATCCATCTTACCTTGTTTTAGTAATGTAGATAATTCAGCAATGAATCTTGCTTTCTCTCCTTCAATATCAATAGCAGCTTCGTAAACTTTTTGTGTTATTCTAGTACTAATCAATTGTTTTTCAAGAATCTCATTCTCACTCTGTAGCTTTTTAATTGCTTCATTCATTTGTTCAATTTGACCTTGCAACTGTTGTAACGAACCAATCTTTTCTACAATAGCTTTCTTATTAGGCAAATCAGTCTTATACAAAACAGTCTCTTTATCAATAATACCCATCCTGTATAATTCCATATACTCTTCTAATTCAGCCCATCTGTTAATTAATAATGTACTTCCACCTACAAACTGAATATTGTATCTAGTCTCAGTATCATCATAGAACTTCTGAACTCCTTCAGGTGTAATCTCATTTAATGTAAATAATTGTACAGATTCTGGGTCTTCTGGGGTAGCAATTGCTACAATCTTCTCAGTTTTGTATAAAAATTTAGCATAATCATCAATGATAACTCCTAAAGTAGTTAAGAACTCATTCAATACATTAGTAGCAAAACCTCTAATTCTTCTTGTACCAAAATCATCTCTAGCTAATAATCCTCTGTAAGGCTCTCTACCACTCATGTCTCCTTGACCTTGCATATAAGCATTCATACCACTTATATATTCCATATCCTGTACACCTTCTTTACCAATAGTATAGAAAGCATTATTTAATGGCATAGGTTGAACAGGTGTTGGCGGCTTACCTTGCGAATCAGGATTATACTCTAATACTGCTCCGGGTGTTGAAGATTGTTTTTTAAATTCATCTGAATTAGATACAGTACCTTTTTCAGCTAACCATCTAGGAACACTACTTAAGTTAGCATGATGAATCATGATTTGATGAGATTTATTAATCTCTTCTTGTTTACCAACTAAATCCATTGCTGCTGACATTGAATATGGATTACCAACATTTCTATAACACAATGGTACTATCGGAAAGTTTTCTCCAGGTAATTCAACTTCATCTTCTATCATGTAATCACCTACTACATGACTTCTAAATATCTTATTTTTCCAAAATGGTATAACAGCTAATACATTTTCAGGTGGTATTACATCTGCAATATTCTTCCATTCACTCTCTTTCATGATAGATGCTTTTACTTGGTCTTCAACCTTGTACATTACTCTAACATGTTTAACTTTCTTTCTTTCATAGAACTCGTAGTATCTATAAAATGTTACCTGATTACCATCTCTATTAATACCATCATCTACATCATAAGAGTGAACAGGAGTAGGAGATACAAAATTAAACATCATATAATCTCTATCATCTCCTCTATTAGATATGCTCAATATGTCATTCTTGGTAAGCCCTGGAAAATCAAGCATTAACTGCTCTTCTGTTTTAAACTTGCTTATCATTATAAATGAAGCATCTCTAAAGAACGGGTCTCTACTGTGTGGGTCTACATATACATCCCATGGTTCAATTGATTCTACTACAACTTCTCCTAATCCATTATCCCTATCAGGGTCGATACCTACTGCTAAGTATCCAATACCTTTAGTTAATGCGTCTCTTACACTCATTGATAATACAGTTTGTCCTTTAGACTCTTTCCATATATACTGAGCAACAGTAGCATGTAATTGAGCTAATTCTCCATCTGAACCATCAATACCTACTGCTTGCCATCTAGGTGTTTTAGCAGTCAAGAAGAACATCATCAACTCAATCTGAGGTGTCATCTTGTTAACAATAAATGTAGGCATTTTTTTCTCAACTAAAGACTCATACTCTTCAGCTGTTAATTGATTACCCAAGAAGAATGCAAATGCTTTTTGTGATGAATTTAACCATTGCAATCTTTGAGAGTTCTTTAGGTTATCAAATATATGAATAATTCTGTTGACTTTTTCTGTTTCTTTTTTTATCATTGTGTTTTCCAATTATCTGAATTTTCATTTCCTTTTTTATAAAATCTTTCTATCTCCCATGGGTCAAATATCCTGTCCTTTGAGTTAAATTCAGGTTTCTCTACCTGTCTTTCAGGCTTATATGATATTCTCTTACTCATTTCTAATGAATCAAGTAAATCAATATACTTAGCAAACTCTCCAAATGTAGTTATCTCTGTTTCTAATCTTGAATGTTCATATCTAATATAAACTTTACCTGTATTCATTACAGTTATTAGACCATTATAAATCCTGTCAATTTTATTGGTTTGTTCATGAGATAATCCAACTACAGGTATGTTTTTATATTTATCATATTTCTCTCTGAGAAATGCAATACTATTAAAAACTCCAGAGGATAGAGCAGTTCTTTCTACTCCTGCTCTTCTAACTCTGTATTCAAGACCTTTATCAAGAATCATGTTTGATGTTCCTCTACCTTTGACATCGCTTTCTAATGCTATATCAGGTAAATTCTTTGAATTAAATGTCCATAGTACGAATATATTACCATGTTCATCAACAGCTATTACATTCATTGCAGTATCAGATGATGTTCGTGACTCAATATCAGAAGCTGGGTCGCAGCCCAAGAATGTTAAAACTCTTCTTTTGTAGTCAACTTTTTTACCACTCATTTCTGTTATTCTTAAATATGTTGTATCTCCTTCAACTATAAATTCACCATCCCAATACTTAATAACCTTCTTACCAAACAGTGCTGTTTCACTATTGGTAACTTCCATCTCATACTCTTGAGACCAAGTATGTCCCTGGTCAGACTGTTCAAGTCGTCTTTTGATTGTCTTTAACTTTTTACCATCAAAATATTCTGGCCATAAAGGATTATCTATCTGTGTAGATTTCTTATACACAACCCATGAAAAATCTTCAGCTTCATTGCCATTCTTAATCCATTCTGCATGTAAATCGTGTATTCTCATTACAAAACAATCATAATGAACAGGTGTCTGATTTATCTCAATTCTACCTACTTCAGGGTCAAGTGCAGGCATAATAACTGAAGTAACAGCACCAGCATTTGCATCTCTTGAATACTGAGTTTTAGTATTAGACTCATCTTCAAAGTCATCTAATATAAATCTATTAGGTCTTAAATGGTCTTTAAGTAGTCCACGAATACCATGTAAACCTGCTCTGCATATCATAGAACAACCATTAGAAAAATCGAGTTCTTCTTGATTCCATTTCATTCCTTTTTTCTCACCAGTCAAATCTCCAAAATAATATCTTAGCTTTTCATTAGTTTCAATCTGACTTTTAACAAAGTTAACATTTCTCATTGATTGAGTCTTATTAGTAGCTACCCATACAGTAAACCACATCTTAGTTGCTATATCATAATCATATGTAACAATATCTTTCAATATAGATGCTTGAGTAATCTTAGTCTTTCCATGTCCACGAGGCAACATGAATATCTTTGGTTTCAGATTACTTAAATCATCTTTTAAAGCAGCTACTTCATAGTGATATGGAGATACTGTTTCTATTCTAAAATCATTAGGTAAAAATAGCATTCCAAAATCAACTGCGCTACTTAGTGCAATTTCAAGTATTTCTTCTTTTTTTGATACATTACCTATTATTATGTTTGACATCTAATTCACATTAAACTTTATAAATACATATCTACCATTACTATACACAGATGCAATCTTATCGTATTTAGATACGATATATAATATATCATCATACGAGCAACTCGTTAAATCCATCTTCATCAGTGTAGGAAATAACCTCAACATCTTTGGTATGGAGTCTACTAATTGTGTTATTTGATAATCTGTCATTTGTTATTTCTACTTTCTTTGACATTCCTAAAAGCATTGCTTTTTTTTCTTTAATTTGCATCAACTTATCATCTGTAATTTCAGACATGTTAGATGATATTTGAGCTATACTCTTATCCTTAGATGGAAACATATTAGATATTTCTGATAAGTCTCTTAGGGCTGCTCTAACAGATGAAGAACAGTTTTTCATATCTAATAATCCATCATCAACTAATTGTTTATATTTGCTAACTATATATGATTTAGATACACCTTCTTCTGTAAGTATTCTCTCTACTTCATCAGATATTGATGATTGTATTCTTTCTTGCTGTAATAACCTGTTAGATGACATAATAGAATAATATACATTATTAGTTTTAAATGTTTCTTTATAAGCTTTATCTGGCTTCATACCATTTGCTACATAGGTACAGAATACTTCTTCTTTTGCTGTGAGTTGGTCTCTATCTTTAATTCTTTCATTAAAGTCCTTCTTACTCTGACCTATTGCATATCTATTAGGATGAAGCTCAAATCTAGTATCCATAATACATGTTGGATTGATAGGAAATACGCCAACGCAAGTTCTTACATATCCTTTATTAAATGAACCTGTAGTATCTGCTTTAGGTGGAGTATTGTTTCTTACTAATATCTGAACAATTCTAAAATCATCAGAGAAACACCAATCATATTTTTGAGCTTCTCTCCATGAAACACATATCTTACCAGAGAAATCATTAATATATGTGAAGTATTTTTTAAATTCATTTAATGCAATTCTTATTTTTTCTTCATCTGAAACATCTTCTAATGTTCCAAATATCATATGTATTTTTTTTTTAATAAAGATTGATGAGAAATTCTTAGAATGAGTTATTTTATGTTCTGATGTCATGTTATTATTATGAATGAATAGATGATTAATTTTTTTTATTAAATCTATTGTGTTTCTAATATAGAATATTTATCTTTAAATATACAAATAAATTATCTAAATTATAATTAAATAATTAATCATATAAATTCATAATGAAAATAACAGAGAAATTAGTAATAAATCATTATAAAAAATATACTAGCCATTCAATGATGATACCAAATACAAAGTTTTTCAAAGATTTTGAATCAGATATAATATGCATAACTAGTGATATGTCTTATGAATATGAAATTAAACTAAGTACAACAGATTATATAAATGACTTTAAAAACAAGTCTCGTAAGCATAATTTATATGTATCCGAGTATAAAGATTCTCCTAATTATTTTTACTTCATCACTCCAAAAGGACTAATTGGAAAAGAAATGATTCCTGATAAGTATGGTCTAGTTGAATTTACTGTAGAATATAAGAAATTTGGCTCTAAATCAATACCATATTTATCATTTTGTTCAGTTAAAAATGCAAAAAGATTGCATAATAACACATTAACAATACATCAATATAAAAAATTATTATCATCAGTATGCTGGAAGTTATTCAAATAGATAATAAAATAGATTTCTACATAGAAAGAAAAGATGCTTTCTTTATTAGTATTCAGAATGCTTTTAAAGGAAAAGAAGTTAATGAAGCCAAACTAAATAAGTTAACTGACTTTATTGATTATGCTCTGAAGAGTAAATACAAGATAATCAAATCTGAATCTAACACAGATATTGTATTCATATTTTGCCCTAAGAAAATGAATAAAAAAGATATTGAAATTGCATATAAAATTACAGATAAAATGATTGAATTAACAAAGAATCAAATATCTGTTGAAGTATATGAATTAGAGTCTTTAATAAAAACTTCAATAAAAGATAAAAAACCATCTAAGAAAGAAAATGAAGTTAAAAAAATAAAAGAATTAAAACAAACAGACCAAACTGAACAATGGTTTAATAAGAGATAATTATGGTACCAAATATAGAATTATATGATTCCAATCATAAATATGAAAATCAATCCGAAAATGAGAAATGTATAAAATATATAACAGACAATTCTAATAAAATATTCTTCAGCGATAATGATTTTAAAAAGCCAAATCTATTCAATGAAATTATAGTTTCAATACGTAACATTAAAAAAGAAATGAGATTAAAATAAAATTATAATGAAAACTACTAAAAATATAGACATATACTTTCCTGGTATCACATCTGAGTTAAATCTTAATATAGTAAAAGATAGCAATATGAAAAGACACATAGTAAGCTGCCATTGTAATAATACTTCTTCTATTGGTTATGTGTTAATTGATGAAAAAAAACAGAATTTGATGGAGATGTTTTATTTAGAACTTTATATTCAATGTACTTACAAACAGCTTCTAAGGTAATAATGAATGGATTAAATAATAATATAAAATACGGTCATTATAAAGTATTCAATGATGATGATTTTTTCACAACAATAATTCATAATGATATAAAACTTTTTTCATATGAAAAATTTTTAAAATTTTCATTAGAATACATGGAAATGAAAATCAAGAAAATTTGCATTTTAAAGGAAAATAATTATTCAATTTCAAATTTGATAGATTAAAATGATTAAATTGGATTGGAAATGATTAAATTAGATTAAAGATGCGATAACTATTGTGGTTCTACTATGAAAATATAATCTGAAAATGTGTATGGTCTATCTATAATGCCTACTCCCCCCTAAAAGGGGTTTTGGATATCGTAATTTTATTGTTAATGTATGTTGTTTTTGTGTTTTTAGTCCTTAATTTAATTATTATATATTATGAGAGTAAAAATGTCTACAGTAGACGTTCAGTCTGTCTTAAATAAGATGAGTTCAAACGACTATGAAATAACAGAAAATGATATCAACATGATAGCAATATCACTCAATGTTGATAACGACAGCCTTAGAGGCTGGGCGATAAATAGCAATATATCTAACGCTGAATTTACTGTGATATACAGTAGAGATAAGGCAAAGGTTAAAGCAATGATAACATCATATGAAGATGCAATCCTAAAGTCTGTCGAGATAAAGACAGCTAAAGGTAATATGAATATGATGTCAGGTCGTAGAAAAAGCTGGATATAAGAGAGAGATTTATTCTCTCTTTTATTTTTTTATATGTGTTATTAATTGTTATTTATATATATGTACACAATATATATGTATGGATAATAACTACAACACACAATAATCACACAATAGAATCACATGCTCAATAAACCAATTTAAATCATCAATAATTAGCGATGATTTTCATTTCATATTGAGTCCAATCTTCAGATATAAACATCAACTACCAACAATGATGTAAAATCCGTACGAACTTTGATAGAGTTCTAGTCTATAAATGCAATACATTTGACGATGTATTAACCTGTTAGTTAAATTCATTTAATGAATAGTAACTATGTTCAATCAAATAACAGGTCAATGATATCCAACATTTTAATAGCAATATTATTCCTAGTGAAACATCTAGCAGTATTTATTGCAGTATACATTATGATTACAATATGCAAGTTCTCCCTAGTAATAGGAATGACAGGCTTATTATTAGTCATATTAGTTTATTTACTAAACTAATGTATATTAACCAGAGTAAACTGGGCTAATTAAATCTGAAGTGAGATACAGCTTTACTACTCAATGTATCGAAACTTTTAAATTAACATTAATTATACAAAGGAGAATAATGTACGAAAATTTGAATAAAGAAAAAACCGCCAATAGCAATTTAGGTGCTGTTATGGGCAGTATTTTGTCTGTTGCTAATGGATGGGGTGAAGCATCAACTTTTTACAAGGTTGGAAGCTATTACGAAAAAGTAGAAATTGCAAAAATAGAAATTGAAACAAAAGTTATAGGTGCTGGATATTACAACAATTTGACCATAAATTGCTATGTAGGTTATAGTAAGGAAAATAAAAAGTTGTTTGAAATAAATGATGGTGCAAATGTCGAGGTTCGATATTGCCCATAACTGACGAGTGTATGACCAGTTGGGCAATTAAATGCACAAATTTTCAATAACAGATAAAACATAATAGAATGGAAGAAAGTAAAAATACAGCACAAACCTCAACTGACGTATATACAATGTTAGGTAACGTTATTTTTTCAAAGGATTTATTTATTAAAACCATTGATGAAATTGAAAAACAACATAGGCACGATTTTAAATGTAGTGAAGCCTTTAGAGTTATTCTACCTAACGACTATGTTTCAAATTATGCAAATCATTGGTTGCAAAATCAATTAGTCAAAATATTGCAATTAGCAATGAATGATAATCATAAACACAGTTGGATTGAATATTATATGTGGGAACTTGATTTTGGTTTAAAATACACTAAAGGCTGTGTTAAAATACATAATAAAGACTTTGAGTTAAAAACTGCATCTGATTTATGGGATTTGCTTAATGTTGCCTAACGGTGGCGATATAAAATCGGCAGGGATTAAGTGCGAAACCCTATCAGCCGATACAAATGATGAATAGATGCACACGGTTAATTGCAGCACATACGCCCTGCTGTTTTATGACCGCTTGTTATAGGGCGTTTTATTCTAAAAAAATATGGATTGGAAAGAAAACATTGGGAAATATGCTTATCGTGTGAAAGATAGCAAGATAGTTAATTCAAGAATTGACGAAGGTCGGATGTCTATACATCTAAATACGGGTTCTGACAGGCACGGGCGATTACTTGACCCCGTTATAGAATATCGTTTTGAACGAGAAAAGGATTGGGTAAAAACAGAAAACATCTTCTTTACGAAAGAGGACTTTTTAAATGCCCTATAACGGACGAGTATAACCGTTCGGGCGTGAATTAAATATAAACTTTCAAAATATAAATGACTTATGAATACAAACAAAACTATCCAAGAAGCAGAAAACAAGCCTGACGGTTATACATTGTTATGCGCTGGAGATGCTGAAAGATTCGAGAAACTATTTGGATGCACTCCTGATAATTTTACAGGGATAAACGCCCCTTATGATTTTTTAGGATGCCAAGAAGCCGAAGAACTACTGCAAAAATTTGGATTTTGTTCAATGTGCTTAGGAAGTGGAACAGCTTGGGCTGAATGTTGTAATGGTTATAGATGCAATTGTAATGGACAGGCACAACCATTTACTTGCCAATGTTGCGATGGTACTGGCAAGTATGAAAAAAAGGAGGGGAATCCAAATTTTGATTATTTGATGTCGCTTGCTAATAGCAATAAGGGGCGTTTAGCTTCTAATGACTGGTAGCTTGCGTATAACGGACGAGTGTATGACCAGTTAATTTACGGATTTTAAACACAAAACATTGATATTATGAGTAAAGTAAATAGAAGCACCCACCAAAAGGCAGTTGAAGAAAACAAGAAATTGATTGCCGACATTAAACTATTAGTAGAGGACGGATTGCCTTCTGCGGAAAAGATACTATGTATTGCAAAATGGCGAGAAAAATTCAAAAAAGAGAAAGAGTTTAATTCTATGATGAAGCAAGCAGCAAGGCAATATATCAAAGACCATGCGGATGAACTGCCTGACTTTTTAACCAAAGGCGTAGTAAATTAATTGGTTATACACATTGTTGTAGTGGCGAAGCGAACGTTTTAATGCACTATAACTAGATATTATAATACAAATGAGATGACAGATGGAAAGACAGCATATTTATTAACAATTTAATTATATATTATGTCAAAAATATATATAGTAAATTGCGATAGTTTAAAACTATTTGCAACATTTAGTACATTAAATGAAGTTTTATCATATTTAAATGATTTGAATAAAACAAAGTTTAATAGTGAAACATTCTCTATCTTTGGTAGAGGAGTGAAAATTGATTATGATAAAAATAATCATGAAAGATTGGTAGATAGTGATTACTATGTAGATAGTGTAGTTTTATCTTTTAAAGAAAATCATAATACATATTATAAATTCTTTATTAGATGTATAAATAAACAAGGAAACACATTAGAACTTAATTAATATGTTCAATAAAGAACTTAACATACATTAAACATGAATAAGAAAATAAGTAATCATTACTTTACATTCGGACAAAACCATGTACACAAAATTGGTTTTAGTCTAAAAGATTGCTTTGTGAAAGTAGTAGCAGAAGATGCTAATAAAGAAAGACATATATTTATTGAATCATTTGCTAAACATAATCTTCTTTCTGTTAATCAGTGGGCATTTCAATATTCTGAAAAGAACTTTGACATTAAGTATTTTCCATTAGGATTGTATTAGGAGATTCATCAAAATGATTAATATTGAATTATTTTTCATATTAACAATAATTAATACAATATCGTTAGTTGTTATGATATTCTTAATTAAAAGAGAACACATCAGAAGAAATTATGATGATTTTAAATCTCATAGATTGATGAAGATGAATACTAAATATTTAGTATTCATGATGCTTGTAAATGAAACATTTGCAGGTATAATATTATACATATTAAATTAATATAATAATACATAATGCAATAATAAAATGGAAAACGAAGATTTATATCATATGTCTGAGACGGAGTTCTTTGATGTCTTGGAATCACAACAAAGTAAACAAAATAATAACAATAAATCTAAAGGCTATGTAAGAATGCATGAAACCAAAAATGGTCGTAAAATACCTATATCAAGCATGGACGACCAGCATTTAGAAAATACTGTTAAGTTATTTGTTAAAATAATGCTCGAAACAAAGAATAGAGCATTATTCAAAGCTGAGTCAACGATTAATTTGTTTGAACAAGAAATTAATGGTTTTAAACCAATCTCTGTTCAAGCAGCTAAAGATATTATCTCAAACACAATGTTCAAATTAGAGCCATATTTGGTTGAGATGATAATAAGAAATAATCCTAAACTGAACGAAGTTGGTTTACAAATCAATACAGTATTAGAAAGAAAAAACATAATGTATGAGCAATTAAAGGAAAATAAGAATGAACTTATTAGTTAGTAATGAACAGTTAACAGAATTGAAACTAGAGATAGTATCAAAAGCTGTTGTTAATGGAAAGTTTAATGAATTAAAGAATGGAATGTTCTTTAAAACATTTACACAGTTAGAAGCATCCAATAAACTATCTGTTGGAGATAGAATTTGGATTGGCAGAATGTTAAAACTAGCTAACGATGGCAAACCAGTTAAAACAATTCCAGGAATAGCAATATTTCATGAAAAAAATAAGTCTAAAAAGCTTATTAAGAAATTTAAATAAACCCATAAAATGTTGTGTATCCTATAAATAATAAATAACATCATGTCGTGAGATATTGTGTTATTGTTTTTTTTAACTATTAAAAAAACCATTATGTTATTTAAAAAAACATATACAATTAAAAAAAGAAGTGAAAATTAACTTGAACGAAATTGAATCTAAAGTAGATAATACTTTAGAAAAAGAAACACCAGATTCTTTAACGAACTGGTTAAAGATTAAAAAACAACAAAGGCTTGAAGAAGCTGCTGAAAATCATTGGAAAATGCAATATATAATGGCATTAGATAAATCAACAAAACCGTATATTATACAAGATTTTATAGCAGGTACTAAATTGCAAGCCGAAAGAATGTATAGTGAGGAAGAAATTATTAATATTCATAAAAAATGGAATATTTTTAATGAAAATCAAGATTCTTTTAACGGAAAAGAAGATTTAACATTTGAAGAATGGTTCAAAAAATTTGAAAGTAAATAATATGATACAAACTAAAAACTTATTAAAGAGATAATATTATAATGAATAAAAAAAAACTATCAATAAAAAACATTCTTGATTCAGATATAGATTTTGATTTAATTTTATTAATAAAAGAATCATTAGAAACAATATCTGTAAGAATTATTTTAGATATATCTAAAGGATTATTTGAAGTAATAAATAAAAGTGCTTATTCATTAGAAATAAAATTAACAAAATTAAATTATGAAGTAAAATTATGGATAGCTAATATTGATTACTATATAGGAGTATATGAATCTGATTGTCCATCATTTTCAAATGAAGATAATTCTATTAATTATGGTATTAATTTTAGATGTTATTCTAATAAAATAGATGATATTGAAAATAATGAATATTATTCATTATTAATTAAAGGTTTAGTACCTTATATTTCTAATAATACTAAAGAAATAGAAAGATTAGAATTAGAACTTAAAGCATTAAAAAATCAACAAGATTTATCTAATGCTACACATTGAGAAAAATACAGGTAAATCATATCCAATAATAGAGATGAAAAATGAACATTTAATGTTAGTTGTTAATTTCTACTTAGATATGATTAAAAAAATATCTTTTGATAGTAATATAACATACATTCAAGAGTTTGAGAAACAAATACATAGACTAATGCCATACTACATTATAGCATTAACAAGAGATTTGTTAACAACAGAACATAATGAGAACTTAAAAACAATATTTTCATATTATGATAACAGAATTAAAAGAACTTCCATCGAACTTTTGCCCAATATGTGGCACTGTGATTTGTTGGATTGATGTACAAATGAGAAATAAATCATCTGGTGAAGAGAATTATGATAAGAAAATAGTAGAAATGCATAAAATATCATTTGCTAAATACTACTGTGGATTACAATATTCTTATGATTCAGATACAAAAGAAACAATAACCCTAGACAACTGTAATAATCATGGCAGAACAAGGCAACTTATTCAATCTAATGACCAAAAAAGACCTTGAAGGTATTCTAATTAAACAGTTAGAAGATATTGAGTCATTAAAGAAGCAATTAAAAATTAAAGAATTAACATCAAGCAACGAAGTTTATACATATAAACAGTGTACTATTAATTTAATGGGTGAAGCATTAGCTAAAGCAAAAAAAGATGTATTTATAGCTAAAGCATTATTAATGGAAATTTATGATTCATTAAATGCTGAACCAAATATAAGTATTAAGGACTTATTAAGGTACAAAGCCAAAATAAGAGAAGCATTTCCGCTTCTTATAACAAAAAAAACAAACATAACTAAAGTTGAATAATGGCAATAATATCAAGAAAAAAGCCAATAGTAGGAATGGATGATGTTTACAAACATTTCCTAGACAAAATTCATTATAATCCTGAAAATTATGATGAAAAAAGAGATAAACCTGTTCATAGAGCATCTATGGGTGGAAGATGCCACAGACTTCAAAAGTATCATACAGATTTTATTGAATACAATGAAACTTTAGAAGATGGAACTGTTGAAGTTAAAATTAAAAAGAAATATAAGCCAAAAGAGCTAGATTATGAAACTAAAAAAGTTTTCAGAATAGGCGATATAACTCATAAAGAACTTCAACAAGCTTTTCAGTGGATTATAGATGCCAATAAAGACAAAAACTACTATGAATTAAGAATGGAAGTAGAAGTTTCTGTTGTTATTCATGGTTTAATTATTGATGGTCATTATGATAATGTCTTAATAAATCATAAAACAAAACAAGTTAGTCTTTATGATATTAAAACAATGAAAATGACAGCTTTTAAGTTTTTTAAAGCTAAACCAATGGATAAAACAGGTGCAATAATTCAATTAGGAGTATATGCTAAAGCAATTAAAGAAGAATTTCCTGATTATGATTTAACTGTAATTCTAGTTGGAATATCTAAAGAAAACTCTGAAATGTTAGAAGTAGTAATAGATGAAAATTCTGCAATTCAAGACGCATATGATTACTACAAAAATTTAGCTCATTCAATGAAGCTAGATATAAATCAATTAGTTCCAATATCAAATCCATTTTCTCCTATGGAACAGTGGGAATGTAATTATTGTAATTATAATCATATTTGTCCATCACCTAAAATAACAATTAAATAATATGTCAGACCAAAGTTTCTATTTAGAATGCTTAAAAGAGTTAACAGAAAACTCTATTCATTTAGTTAATTACATTAAAACAACTAAAGATTCACTATCAGGTGGAAATGCAATAGTTGAAATATCTACAATATCAGGTGTTCTTAATTTTGAATGCGAACCTAATATCAAGGCAGGTAAATGCGGTTGGGAAAAAGCAGACAATGTTATAACTAATGCTTTTGAAAAGCTAATTAAACATAAAACCGCATTACTTGAACAAGAAAATAATGTTGTAAAAGAAACAGACCAACCAAAATTAGCTCCTAAATCAAAAGAAATATGAGCATAGAAAGAGTTGATAGTTCTAATGCAATGTCATTTATTAATCCTGAACTGTTAAAAGCAGTTGAAGATTCAATAAAAGCACGACATAAAAAGACCCAGCAAAAAACTACAAATAAAAATCATATCAAACAAAAAGTTGGTATGGATTATGTAGAATTCTCTTACATGAGAAATGAAGCTGATGAGAATTATCCATTATGGTCAATGACTAATCTTAAGTTTTATCCTGAATTTATAGCCACAGGTTGGGTTATGGTTCAAGGTGAATTAACTTGGTTAGAAGATGGAATTGTAAGGAAAGGTTCTCATGCAACAGCACATAGAATACAATTTAAAACAGGTCTCCCAAGAGTTGCTGAAAATATTGTAGATTTAGGCAATGATGTTAAAGCATCTGTTACTGATTTACTTAAAAAATGTTTTAATACATATTTAGGTATATCTGATGATGTTTATAAAAACATAACAATTGAAAACTTAGATGATAACCAAATAAGTTACATTAAATATATACTCTCTAAAATAAATCCAGAATATAGAGAAAAGTTTAATTCAGTTGTTAATAAATCATTCTCAGATGGTGAAATAAATAGTGTTACATTTGTCTCATATTACACGAGACTTATAAAACAATCATCGAAATTCTTAAATCTTTCAACAGGAGATTCCATTAAAACATATGATGAATACATTTCATCTATGAAAATAGATAGATAAAAATTTCAACAAAAATCCTATATTTAGTACTATTTTAAGTATTATCTTAAAATAATACTTGATTTAGATACTAAATATAGGTATCTTAACTCAAGCAAAACAAAAACCCTTTTATTCTCTTATTGTTCGAGGATAAATTTTAACTCAAAAATTAATACATATCATGTCAACATCATTATCAAAAGCACAAGCACAAGTACTGTTAGATTCAGGTTATATCACTTTAGAAAAATTTAATGAAATGTTTTCTTCTGGTTTAGTAAAGAGTTCTACTCGTTCTACTCGCCCACAGATTAACGTTCCTGAAGCATCTAAAGAAGAATTCTACAACAAATCTTACGATGCTATGTTAAGTATAGCAAAAGAAATGGGATTCGACTATGAGACAGTGAGTCCTTACTCTGGTCTTGCTACTTTGTACTTAAAAGGTGCAGGCAAAGCAAAAGCTGAGGTAACTGAGTCTGTAAAGAACGAATCTGAATTAACATTTTAAAAATAAAACAAGTCCTTAAAAAAGACTTGTGTTTTAAGATATAAATTCTTATAATGAAACCCTAGCATTAAATTGTTAGGGTTTTTTTATTTAATAAAAACCAATACATAAATTAAATTCATAAAAATATGAGTAATCAACAATATTATATAGCAGAACAAGATAACGATGTATCGTTACCAGTATTTACAAAAGATGGCAGACCATTAGCACTTCCGGCATTTATATGCGGTGTAAGAATAGCAGAAATTGAATCAAAGAAAACTGGAGAATCTTTAAAGAAAATTGATTTTGAATTTGAGATTCATGAATCAGCAAGCAAAGCAAAAGATATAGATTTATTTGTAAAAGATGAAAATGACAAATATGACTACTCTAAACCAACGGGCAAAACTGTTAAAGCAACTGCATTTGTTGGTAAAAAAGTAAGAGGTGGTGAAATTTGGCAGAACCTAACTAAAAGTTCAGGTAAAATGAATCGTATTCTAATTCAAGAATTACCTTCATTTGGAGTTGAAATTTCAGAAGAAGTAGTTATTATTGAAGGTCAAGAATACACAGCTAAAGTAATTCCTGAATTAGATGAAGAATCATTCTTAGGCAATCCTGTATTCATTTTCTTAAAAGAAGAATCATTTACTTCTAAAAGAGGTCAAGTTGTTAATCTAACTAAAGTTGGTAAAGTTGTATCTGCCTTCGGTAAGTTCGATAAAGAAATTGTAATGAAGAATACAATGAAAATGGAACAATTAGCAGCTACTGCTAGTGCAAAGCCTTCTGAAGATAATCCATTCGCAGGAATTGGCTCAGACGAAGATGAGTTACCATTCTAAGAAATTAATTAGCAGGGATGAAATACTCCCTGTTATAATATGAAATGTCCATGTTGCGGCTACGACTCATTAGATAAACGAGATTATGATACAATGTCAAAGTCTCTTATATCTAAAAGAGATTCTAGAACAGAGAAAATGCTCATTTATGTTATCAAGAGGATAGCAAAAACAGAAGCAATACATAAGAAAGAGCTGTATTATTTCTTTCAATCTATATCTAATATATCAGATTTAGCTGTATATAATGCACTAATTAGTTACGATAATTCTAATCCATATCAAAGTAGTAAAGGCTTAAACTATCTTAAAGCAATCATAAAAAATTACGATAAGATAATGTCTAAACAAAAAGATTCGATAGAAAGAAGGCTTGGCTCAAGAGCAGAGGAGTTCCCAGATGAGCATAAGACAAAACAAGAATAAAGCTGTTAAACATCAAAATCAAATAAGAGATTTCATTCGTTTAGGATTCAGTGAATTAACGAAAGTTGAAGATGTTGAATCTAGGCCAATGAACAATGCTGGTTCAGATATAATATTATCACCATTAGTAAAAGAAATCTTCCCATTTTACATAGAGTGTAAATGGTATGAAGATAAAACTTGGAGATATTCAGCAAAACACATATATAAAGATTTAGAGGAAAAGTCATTAAAGACTTCATTAATACCTTTGCTGATAAGAAAGAAAAACTTCTCTAAGAATCAATTTTTTGCACCATTAGATGCGATACTAAATATACATTCTAGGATATTACTAGAATCTAAACTAATAAATTATCCATCAACTAATGATGTGTTGATATTATCTAATCCTTCACACATATTCATTAGTTCAAGAGATAACTTTATACAGTTTGATGAAATAAACTTTTTTAAAATAATGTCATGTTTGATGAAATCTTTTTCCCAGTAGATATTAAACCTATTACAAAGAATGGGAAACCAACAAAAAAAACAAAAGTATTCAGGACTGATACACATGAGATAATATCTATGCTATCAGATAAGTACACTCTAATTAGAAACATAGATTTACATAATGCTATAAAAGATATATTTGGAGACGTTGTAGTAAATTCATTTTTCTCTGATGGTTATAAATTTAGATGGGATTATGTAATTCCAACAACAACAAGAGAAGTGTTTCCAGGAGATAATGTATCTTTAATGATAAGTGTCTATAATAGTTACGATGGTTCTAGAAAGTTAAGAATCAATGCTAACATAATGAGATTAATTTGTAGTAATAATATGAGAGTTGGTAAATCAATTTATGAAGATTCATTCTTACACAAATCAACTGATTCAAATAAGATAATTAAATCTATTAAAGGTAATCTAATATGTCATAATGAGTATTTTGATAGTTCTATTCATATATTACAAGGTATGAAAGAAAGGTTACTTACAATGGAAGTAAAAGCAGAGTTGATTAAAAGATTAACTTCATTCCCTTCTTATGTAATGGTTGATTTATTAACTAAAATAGTTAATCCTGAAAACAAAAATCTATATGACATATACAATGTCATTACAAGTTACACTACTCATGATTTAGATATTAAAAACTCTAACAGAGAAGATGTAGCTGAAGATTTAAACAAAATGATAATTTCAATTTAACAAAATAGGGCTTAAATGCCCTTTTTTATGCACATATTAGCACCGATTAGTAACATTGTACTTCTTACATTAAATTACTTTCAAGATGAAAATAATAAGAAAGAAGTTTTAAAACAGCTAGAAACCATGACTACTACAGAATTAAATGTAGAAGACAAGGTTATATTAAAATGTATTGATAATTTAACATATTCGATAAAGAATCAATATCAGAGAGTAGAATTCTTTGCAACAATATTAGATTTTTTCAAAACAATCAATAATGAAACAATATCTAATATATATGAAGAAGAATTAATGAATATAGTAAGGAATGACCAAAAGAATGCACTAGATAAGTGGACTTCTGGATTCTTGTCTGCACTATACGTTGTAAGTCGTTCTAATAATTTCTTTCAAGAAAAAGAAATACAATATGGAGAAGACATAATGCACGCTATACAATACATAGAATCACATGGATATAAGGTAAAACTACAAAATGGCTAAATTAATAAGTTGTTATTATAATCATACTTCAAGTGATTTCAAAAAGATATTATCAGCAAAGTATAAAGCAACTACTAATATACATCCTGTTCCTTTTCAGAAATTCATTCAAGCAATGAAAAATAATAAAGATTTAAGATTATCTGATTTTGTAGCAGAATTTTTAAATTGGTCTGTTATAACACCTTATTCAGAAAAGAATGTAAGATTAGAAGTACTATTCTGGTCAGCAGTGTATGAGAAATTATTATTAGATTCAAAAGCATTCATTAATTATAAGATAGGAGATGTAGTTGAATAAGTTTAATCATAGTGATGAGATTATAGAATTAATCTTTTCAAGTGTTTTATCTTTTCTTAAAGAAGATGAAAAGATAATAGACGTAGAGCAAAATCTAGATACAGTATTTATTGTAACTGATAAAGAAGAAGTCTATTTCCTAACATTAGAAAAATGCGAGATTAAGCATGAAGGACAGTAGAATAATATCTTACTATGGTGGTAAGTTTAGAATGGCACCGGATTTAATAAGAATGATGCCACCTCATGATGCTTACTTTGAAGGATTTGCAGGAAGTCTTGCGGTATTCTTTCAAAAACCAAAAGTAAAATTTAACTGTGTTAATGATTTTGATAAAGATTTAGCAAATCTTTATTATGTATGTTCTAAGAAGGAATTGTTTGAAGAATTTCAAAACTCTGCCTTCTTTTTGATACAATCCAGAGATTTATACGACATTATAAGAAAAAAGATAAATAAGAAAAAACATTTAATCAACATACCAGATGTTGAAAGAGCTGCTGAATATTTCTTTTTTATCAGAAATTCTTTTAATAATAGACCAGGAACTTCTTTAAGTAAGAATGTATCTAAATGGGATACTGATATACTTGAACAAGTTAAATGGGGTCGTAAAAAGTTAGATAATGTATTAATAGAAAACATGGATATTGTAAAACTAATAGAAAAACATTGGAAAACACCTAATGCTTTATGGTTTTTAGACCCACCTTACTGGGTTGCTAATGATACTACTTACTACGGTCATGTTTTTAATGAATATGACCATACTAGGTTTTTAAATGCTATTAATATGTTGAATCAAAATCCAACTGCTAAAATATTAATAACATATGATGACCATCATAAAATAAGGAAGTTATTTGATGGATATTTTTATAAAGAGATAGGCGTAACTTACTCATCTACTGATGAAACAATATCTACAAATGAGTTAATAATATCTAACTATAAAATAGAAAATGAACAACTTGAATTATTCTGAGAAGTATAGAAAGTTAATAGCAGAAACCTTGACTGTAAATGTTTCAGGTTCTTTAGAGACCACAAAGGAACAGAGATACATAATAGGTTCTGCTATATTAGATGACCAAACTAGACAAAAACTACTTGAGATTCTAAAACTTCCTAGTATGTTTACAAGTGAACATAATCAAGCAATTTGGCAAACCATTATATTTATGTATAGAAATGGAATGCCAATTGAAAAGATTACACTTGATAGAGAACTGAAGAAAATAGATAAGATTAAATTTGACTTATCAATATATGATGATAGTCTGGTAAAGTATAATCCAGACGTAGCAATTAATGAAGCTAACTTATTATATGCTGAATATTGTGTCAGAAATATAAAGACTAAGACTAAAAACATATACAAGTCATTAGATTCAATATCTATAAAAGATTTGCAGAAGCTTCTTATTAATCAAATGACTGATATAGAAGAGTTAACTAAAATGCTTCCACAAAAGAATAAATCTAATGATGAAATATTTGAAGAAGCATCTAAAAACATTGAAAATCCTGTAAATATTATACCATTTCCAATTCAATCTCTCAACTTAGCTTCAGGTGGTATGACAGTTGGTCATACTACCACAATAGCAGCTAGAACAGGTCACGGTAAAACTACGTTAACTATCAACTTAATTGATGGTTGGTTAAAACAAGGTCATACAATAAGATTATACCAAAGAGAGCAAAAAGCACATGAGATAATTCAGGCTTGTATTTTAATAAATACAGATGTAGACCGTGAAAGAATCAGAAAAAAGACCATAAACAATGATGACAAATTGAAGATAGCTAAAGCTATTAAAGAAATGAAACCGTTTTATGAGAATCTAACTATAATAGATGACGTTGATAACATGGAAGATACTATAACAGATATAGTTAGTTGTGTTAATAAACCATCTATTATAATTGATGATTTCATTCAATTAGTTAAACCTTCTAACGAGAGAGCATCTAGAAGATTTGAGATAGAAGACATTATGAAATCTTATCATTGGTTACAGAAAAGATATAAATTCTCTACTGTAGCTATATCTCAATTAAGTAGAGCTGTTGAATCAAGGCAATTTGATAATGAACCAAGATTATCAGATATAGCTGAAAGTTCTATCATAGAGCAATTATCTGAAAATGTTATACTTCTGTGGTGGGATTACAAGTTTAATGGAGCCAAATCAGAATATGATAAAAATCAGATAAAAGCTATATTTGGTAAGACAAGATTTGGTATCACAGGTTATAAGATGTTAACAATGAATGAAAAAACAGGAAGAATATCATGAGACATAAAGATTATGAATTAATAGAAAATGGCATAGCTGATTGTAAAAGACTATTTGCAGAGCAAAAAAAAGATGTTCAAGTAATAGTTGAAATGAAAAAATCAAGCTTTTATGTTATAGTTCAAGACATAGGTAATAGCTTAATACTAGCATCTAATGTCAAAACAAATATAGGTAACGAAGAAATGAAGATTATATCTAAATTAATAATTAAAAAATTTAAAGCAGTTGAAATAATTAATAATATAGATTATACTTCTTTAAGTATTCCTAAGAAATTTAATACTTTTACCTTGCAAAAGATAATTTTAAGTAGTAAATTTTAATAAACAAAAAAAATGATAACAATGATACTAAAATCTTTTCTTTTACTTAAAAGACCGATGAAATATATAAAACATAGGTCTTTCAGGAAAGAATTGTATATATATGATAGTTGTTATCATTCATATTTTGAATTGATTAATACTGTAACAAATGACAGCACCAAAAACAGAGTATACAGCAATTGAATGTATAAAGTTTTTAAAGAAAGAAATTCATTTTATAAGAAAAGAATTAGCAGAATCTGTTAATTCAGGAAAGATAGATAAAAATGATGCTAGACAAAGGTATGATTACTACCTTAATATATACATATTAGTAGAAATCTGTGCTAAAATGGAAGAATCTGAATCTTATTTAAAAGACAGAACATTTTCATTAAAAGAATTATATAAGCCAGATATAACATCTGCTGATATGCTATTAAAAATAATGAAAAAACTTTAAAGCATAATATATACAAGCCATATTACATGAAAGTAGTATGGCTTTTTTGTATAAAAATCAATATGAAAAAACCTAAATATTTTGAAACATACTTAGAAGATGAGTATGGAAATGCACTTGGCTATGATACAAATAAACCTATTTTTGCATACAAGAATATGTTTCTAATAATATCAGAAGATTTACAAAAAATCGAATCGGTATTAATGGATTATCAAGATTCATTAACATCTATTAATAAAGAATTACTTAATTTAAAGAAACTGCAAAGACAGTATAAATTAAGTAAAACTTCTGGTATATTCTTAAATGACTTCAGGAAAAATGAAGAGATTAAGAAGATAAAAGTACGTTCATTTAGTAAAGAACTTGAACAATTGCACCCAGAAACAAAACCCGGTGCCGTATTCATGGATGCTTATGGGGTAAATATTGGAATTTTTACAGTAGAAGAAGATAGAGTAACAATAATAGCAGGATTTGAAAATTTAACATTCAGAAAAGGCTGGTATGGAATGTTACAAAAGTTAACATCTCATGAATATATTGGAATGAGCGAATTTTATCAAAGAACATTAGGATTGGAATTAGGAAAAAGTCCAAAAAGATATTCTAATCAAGAAAATAATACTCAAGATTCAATCGAGGTTAGCCTCAAAATTGTCGAAAAAGAAAATTCGATATAAACTATAACTAAAAAAAGATAAGCCTTTAAAATTGATTTACTTTTAATATGAAAAAAAAGAATCATATAGCATTTGTAGCAAGAGGCTACAACAACTTTCTATCATATATAGAGAGAAATGGATTAGACATAAAAGATTATGTTTACATTCATGATATTGAAGACACTGAAGGATTTCATATATCAATGGTAATTGAACATGAAAATGCAGTAAGATTACATGATTATGAAATAATTATGAAATATTTTAAAGAAAGAAAAAAAAATGTTATTAAAGTTAAATATGAACAATTAATAGCTAGAAAGTAAACATTATGAAAAATGTAGCAGTAGTAGGTTCTACAAAAAAATATCTGTCAAAGGTAAGAGAACTTACAAAAGATGAAATAGATGTTTATCAAAATAAAAATATTTATGAAGGAAGTGTTTATATAAATGTAAAGTCTTTAAACGATGTAAAAGGTATAACATTTGAAAAAGTAATATATCTTAAAGACTGGTTTGAAGATTTAAAAAACTCAGAAGATATAGCTGAGTATTTTGAAAATAGAAATCTATAAAATAAAAATATTTATAAAAAAAAATCAACATATTCTTTATTAAATGCTTTAGATGGAAAGTTATGAGCAAGTATAGATATATCGTGATAAA
Organism: archaeon; assembly: GCA_009992215.1. Taxonomy (GTDB): domain Archaea; phylum Nanobdellota; class Nanobdellia; order Pacearchaeales; family GW2011-AR1; genus GW2011-AR1. The sequence goes on along the minus strand of JAACWB010000010.1, from coordinate 12,211 downwards.
AATCTTCATCTTTTTCTAATAATTTTTGATTTTTTATACCAAGCATCTTCTGATATAGACTTACTAATTCTATCTCTTTTAATTCAAAATATATTAGCATATTCAGTTGTTGTAAATTCTGAGCAATTTTTACTTTTACAGTATCCTATAAATCTTGGTTTTGCGGTATCTTTTTTTCATAAGAAACTTCTTTATTTTTTCTTTCTGAATTAAATAAATAATCACCTAACATACTAACCCCTTATATTTGGCATTTGTCTCATTTCATATTCTTTTTTCATTTGTTTTTTCTTATTCTTCTCTGCTCTTTCTTTTATTATCTTGAAAGCATTCAATTGGTCTGTAGTCATATACCTTAATTTAGCAGAGTTTATTGCAAAAGTATCTTCAGAATTGCTTGTCATTCCAATAGATTCTTTAAAATATTTAGAACGATTAGATAAATCTCTATTTGTTCTGATACCAATGTTATTAGCAATTAATTGTTTCATATTGCCATCTTCAACACTTTGATAATCTCTATGTAATCTAGCTAATGAAACAGATATAGATGATAACATCTTTCTTTCCTTTAAATCATCTGACATTTCAGACATTCTTTGATATCCAAATATTAGTTCAGATAATTCATCGTTTGAATGTTCTATTCCTAAAGATTGAAGTAAGAATATAGTATCAGACATTAACGGACCAGATACTAATGATAATAAACCTTGTTGGTAATTAACATCTTTTCTATTCTCGGGGTCTTCAGTTAAGAATTTATATAGTTTATTTGCTCTCTCATAAGTGTCATTAGAGAACATGAATGAAAAATCATTATTAAACAATAACGAAGCTAATCCAACCATTACTTGAGCACCAATTAACCTTGAAGCTGCACCTACTCTTATAGTATCTATATTACCATTCTTAATATCTTGGAATGCTTCTCCTAATATTTTATTATTATACTTAATCATTCCTGCTGGAAATGTCATAAACTGAAATACAGCTGAACCTATAACAGATTTATTATCTACTCCACCACCAAATGCTTGTGGTTTCTCAAAATTGTTATAATCAAATTGAGTTAATTTAACAATATTTAAAGCTGCATTCTTAGCGTCTTTAAGCATTGCTATCTCAGCTTGATATTTAGAAGATTTAGGATTGTTTCTCATGTAAGATTCAACATACCCTTGTTCATAAAGACTATTAAAGTTTAATGCAAACGAATCTTTATAAACTTTACCTCTTAGCATATTTTCAGACCACTGATGAAATACAAGTGACTTTCCTGTTACTTCTGCTAATCCTCTATCAAACTTCTTAATAACTCCATCTTGTTCATATGATACTACAATGTCATTGTTTTTATCAAAATCAATTCTAATAGAAGATTTAGGAACTCCTTCTGTACTAAATAAAGAACCAGATGAAACGGTTTCTATAGCATCAAAATATATCTCACTATCAATTCCGTTGTCTTTCATTCCTAATATACCACTCATAGTCATATCTTTACCGTTAAAGTTGTATGAGCGATTACTTTTATATAATCCAGAAGCTTTTACAGATTTCATTAATCCGTTTTGTATTACATAGTATCCAAATTGTGTAGCATTTCTAACTGCACCTAAGAAAGATAGACCCATTTTAGATGCTGTTTGCAATTTAGTAAATACAGATACTACATTTTTAACTGCATTATTAGCTTTAGAATAACCATATAGGCTAGCGTGCAATTTAACAGATATAAAATCAAGAACACTATCAATACTCTTGTCCATTGATGGGTCTTTAAAATTATTTGGATTTATATCAGTAGCTAGTTTGATAAATGAATCAAACATATTCATTGATTTATTAAACTGAACTGCATTTAAAGAGTAACTTTCTAGTGCCTTTATTGCATTTAAATCATATAATGTTACAGACTGATTCCTAGATAATACGTTACTAGTAAAACTTCTCATATTCTGCTTTATTGAATTCATGAAATCCATAGCAGAAGATGGTTCTTTTGTTATCTTATTGAAATCAAACTTAGAAAATGTTTCTTCTAAAGATACTAATCCTGTTAATGTTTGATGCGGATAATAATTACCACTTTGAATACCTTTTTTAAGCCTATCAATAGCATCGTCTATGTCTTTTTTAATAGACTTTATCTGACTAGACATTACATTATTTTTAGATAGAAAAGCATTTTTATAAAATGAATCTATAAGAACTTTCATCTTTTCTAATCCATTTATATTAACTTTGCCCATTTCTCCCATGAATGCTTTAGAAGTCTCTATTGTTGGAATCATTCCCTGAATAAGACTTGTTTTATACTCAGTTCCTTCTAATGTAACTGTATTTTTACCATTTAGCTTTGCTTCTTGTAATAATTTTGATATTCCATTAACTGTAAATTTATCCATTATTACAGCGTAAGCCTTAACCATTTTAGCAGTTCCATCTCCATCAACAAAGTTCTTTAATGCTATTATCTCTTTAGAAGCATCTTTGCCTTCTAAAGATTTAACTCTTATAGCATTATTTAAATCTTCTAATGTTTTAATAGCTTTATTAAATGACATACCTGTCTTATCCATTAAAGATAATGATATAAGATTATCCTTTATAGATGACATTGTATTGTTTGTCATTTTTCTATATTTTCTCTCATAGTTCAACATGTCGTCTACTTCTTTGTTGAATTTATGAGTCAATGGATGCATATCAAGTGATTGAGATGTCATTAAAAATTGTTGCTTAATAGGATTTATTCCATTCTTAAGAACGCTTTCCATGTTATCGATAGCTTTAGATACTTGATTATATACCGTATAGTCTAATTTACCGTTTCTTGAAGGTATTATTCCTGCTCCGTAACCAGTTGCACCAGCCTGTATAAACATATTTGTGAACATCTTTTCAAAATTCTCAGAACTAGCATCACCATAAGCCTTATTGACAAATGAATTAGAATTCCATTTATCTTTAAGGTATCTCATTTTATCTTGATGTTCTTGTTCTATAGGTGAAATACACTTAGCCATATTATTTTAATGAAAGTTGACATTTTGCTGTTTGATTTTCTTTTATATCCTTATCAGATAAGAACTTTACAATAGCAGATTCTGTTTTATAATCTATCTTAACAGATACTCCATCTCCAGATTGTATCGCCATTCTCTTCATATTACTTGTTAAGAATGGATTTAATCTATCATCATCATTTGTCATCCAATATTCAAATAAAGATGATTTAGATACTTTTTGAAGGTATGTTGAAATATCAGATGAGTTTGCCATGTAATTAGATTCTATTCCTTTTGATTTGTTTATATTGTTTTTATAATTACCCATTATAAACATCATTGAATGTTTCATTAAAGGACTTGATTCAATTCCACTATTTTCTCCAATCATTCCAATCATAAACTTAATTACATTGTTATTCTTTTTAAATACAGGAAGTTGCATTTGGTTTACTTTAGTATAAGCATTATCTTCTATTGTAGTTTCTAGTATAAGTCTAGTAAATGCGTCTATAACAGAATCTGGTTCATGACCACTTGTTTTTATCTGCTCTCTTATAAACTCATCTATCTCTCTTGAAATAGCGAACAAGTCTGTAGAACGCTTACCAAATACATGAGATGCCAATCCTTTATGGTCTATAAAGTCTTCCATTCCATTTGAGTAAACTTCGTTTATTCTTTTCTTGAATTGCTGAACTTTAACCATGAATGACGATTCTGTTCCATTTACAATAGATATATAAAAATCATTATTAATGGAAGAATCAAGAGTTCCCAATGACCTTTGAAGTGCAAATCCTTCTCTTATTGTCTCTTTATTACTTTTCTTAGCTGTTAAAGGATTAGTAGAAACTATCATTCCTACTTTTGCTTTAAATGATTTTTGACCTGCTCTTACTATTTCAACCAATTTTAATTCACCATCTTTAATTTCATAAACTCTTCTATCTGTTTTAGATATTTCGAGTCCTCTAAAAAATCCATTTTTAGGCTCAGCTATTTTGAAATTATTCTTCTCACCTGCTGAATGTATATATTGCTTATTAAATTCTTCTAAGTCTGCTTTTACTGCTGATATTTTATCTTCAGTATCTTTAATTTCTTCTTCCATTCTATTTTTAGTATAGTAATGTAAGTCTTTTTTAAACTTAGCTAATTTTTTTTCAGCATGCCATTGAATTATTCCGTGTTGGTAAACAGCTTCTGCCGAGTTTTTACTTATATCAACATATATCTTATCTCTTAATGATTTACCTATTCCTAATGTTAATAACATAGTATCTTGTTCAGATGTTAATGACATTGTTTCAGTCCCATCAAAATCTCTTACCCCTGTTAATACTCTATCTATATCATCATTAGAGTATTCATAATCATCTTTTAACGACAAGGCAGCTGCATTAGTAACAATTCCTTTTAATGCAGCTAAATGCGGATAAGAACTCATTAACCTATCTACTTGATTCATTCCTAAGATGTTTCTTATAGGTTTATTAGAGACAGTTGTAGCTGAACCTTGCTTAGAAAAGGAAGACTCAGTAGCATCTCCATAAAATATCTTTCTCAAACCTGCTAATTTATTCTTAGCATCAGCAACTCTATTTTGGTTAGAGCTTTTTAATTGATATGAATACTTTCTAGACATTCTATTATACATAAACAAAGATGGATTTTTAGCAAACGCTTCCATATCGTAATATATTCTAGATAAATCCTCAAATGACATATCTTCTCTAGCTCCATCTTCAAACTTGTCTCCAGATGTGCTATATGCTTTTTCAAATACAGAATAAGATTCAAGGAAAATGCTTTCCATTATCTTTCTATTGTCATCACTATCTTCTATTGAATTATTAGCCATTATCTTTGTAATGTCTATTAAAGGCTTGTATTCACCATCTTTTTCTAATGGAGCTTTTGTAATACCATTAGGTAATGGACTTCCAAACAATATAAATCTTTTTATATTACCAGCATTTAATAAGTCTGACTGAATACCATTATAAACATCTAACAATGGTTGAATAGAAGATATAAACCTTTTATTGAATGCAACCATTGCATCTTTATCTGCAAGTAGGTCTGTAAAGAAATTACCTTTAACTCCAGAAGGTGAAGCGTTTGCCATCATTGTAATAACACCTTGCATCTTAGCTACTGTTCCAATTACATTTCTAGATTGTTCAACTTCTTTTAAATGTCCAAAGAATGATGATTTACTTGTGTTATTAGTAGATACTTCAGATGCTCCTATGAATGACTCTTTAGGATTTCTTAATGTATTGTTTTCTGTTATATTATTGAATAAGAATGAATTAGATGATTTATTAGAATAATTTTCAAAACTCTTACCCGTTGGCATGTTATAGAAGTTATCTTTCATTGCAGAAAACGGAACATTAGAGTAGATGTTAATCTTATCTCCATCCTGGTCGGCTTGATGATTAACTGCTATATCATAGTTGTTAACTTCTATTCTATTTCCATCTTCTTTTCTTAAGAATCCGTTCATTCTACCTATGACGTTATCTGCCATATATTTTTTAGGAATCTTAACAGCTGTTTCTGTCATTTCAAACTTATCCATTGTTATCCCTTTACTTTCCAAAAGAGCTATAGCATCTGTAAATTCTTTACTTTTCTCACCTTTTTTACTGTTATAGGAATCTAATACTGAATATAAATGACCAAGTGTTTTTATTTTAGGATTTTTTCTTATTTCATTCTTAATTACAAATAAAGCGTTTTTAATCTCTTCGGAGTATGTCATGAATCCTTCATTATCTTCTCCTAAGATATCATTTTCTTTTTTATCTAATGAAAATATAAAGTCCTGGATTTCTTGATTTTTACCTCTTAGTCTGAATACAACAGAAGATTCATCTAAATTTATCAATGAGTTTCTTTTAGAATCAGGTAACCTAACTTCGCCTAATAACTTAACATATTGTTGAGTAGAACCTGTTGTTCTACCATATATAGTGGGATTTAATTTATGGTTAGCTACTATAAAATCAGTTGTTATAGAAGAATCAGGTCTTGATAATATTTTTGATATATTATCTTTTCCTATCTGTCTCAATATCATAGATTTTATGGCAGAGTCATTAGTGGACATTCCTAAATCCATTAATATTTCAGCGGTAGATAGTCCTTCATACTGACCTTCATTTATATCTTTTAACTTAGCTAGTAATCTATTTTTGATACCTTCAGAACCATTAGAAGCTGCCATTGCAACAGCATTTAAATATGTAGTTATATCTTGTATCTTTAAAGTTTTAGTATAATCATTTAAAGCATCTATCTTTAAACCATGTGTAAAAGAAGGATTTCTATTACCATCTGATTGAGAATCATGACCTGCAAATAGATAGTGAATCGCATCTATATCGTAATTCAATCCATTTGTATTAGCATTTCTTATTAAACGAGAATCAACTATCTTACTTAAGCTATCATCTGCATTAAAATTCTTTACTCCAACTACTTTGTTATCCCATGTATTAAACATCTTCATAGATGTTGATGGAACTAAGTAGTCTATACCTGCATCTTCTAATTGCTTAGATATAGAAGAATGAAATGAGATTAAAGATTTTACTAATATACCATTCTTAGATGTTCCACTAGAATGATTTTTTTGTATTAATATCTTAGATACAGTTGCTCCTTCTTCAAATGAAGAACCCATTAACATATTATCAAGTCTAACAGCAGAAGTAGAGCCAAATACTATACCATCTAATATTCCTTGAGTTATAGTTTTAATTTCTTCATCTGAATTAGATTCAACTAATTCTTTCATGTTTCTATCTACAAAATTATCTAAATCTGTATTTGTTAATTGTAAAGCATCTCTACCTATTCTTGTTAAGTATGCTTTTACTGTATCTTTAGCAGTTAGTTGTTTTACGTCTCCTGTTTTAACTTCATCATTAAATGTAGCTATTCTTATTCCTCTTGATAATCTTCTATCTAATGCTAATGCTGCTTCTTTTGCGTTGTTGCTATTCATTTTAGAATATACAGAAGATAACATTGAAGCAGTCTTATTATCTAATTGGAAAGCGTTTTTATTAGAAGTTATATGAGTGTATTTAATTGACTTAGAACCTTTTGAAAGATAATCTAATAGTGAATCAGCATCAATATCTCTGTTAAACATAGATAAGAAAGCATCTCCATATAGACTTCTCATGTAATTAAATCTAACTAAAACTTCTAAATCTCTTGGGTCTGTATTCTTTCTTCCATCTACTATTGAAGAAATATACTGTTCCATATTAGTTGTTTTACCATTAGCTTTATTAGTAGCGTCTATTCTTCCAGCTTCAACTTTTACTTGTAATGCTTCAGCTTCTGCACTTTTAAAGTATTCATCTCTATCTGCTTCATCTTTAAAAGATAGCAATATACCTGTTTCTTCTGCATTTTGTATAGGAACAAATACATGTATCTTTTTTCTAGCATTGCCTAATATCTTAGCGTCATCTTTTAATGCTGGAGCTACACCTGTATTTTTAGCATCTACTTCATCATATACAATCTTAGAATTTAATTCTTGCTCTAACTGTTCTATAGATTCGTAATCGTAAACACTTTTCTGTTGACCATCTTCTCTTATTATACTCTTCTTAATAACAGATGATTCAACTTTTCCTTGTGTATTCTTTTCAACATCAGATGCAAATGAAGATAAGTGAGTAGCAGATGATTTTACAATCTTGTGTATTATCTTGCCACCCTCCATTACACTTATTTTTCTATCTTGAGAACGAAGCCTTATAGATATAATTGCAGAAGCTAAACCTTGTAAATCATCATCGTTTATAGCACCGTTATTTCTTTTCTGTATTTCATTTGCTATCTCACCTACAAATGAAGCTGCATCGTTTCCACTTATCTTATCTGCAAATCCTGAAGTGAATTTTCCATTCTTATATACTTTAATTCCATTTATTTCTAAATCATGGAATTTTCTTTTGAAATTAGCAGAAGCTGATGAATGAACTTCTTTTGATAATATCTCATTTAGCCTATCAAATAAAGAAGCATCTCCATCTCTTTCAACATTAACAGCAGAATTTGATAGCATAGTCATTTGATAAACCCTAGTATCTCTATATACATCTAATGCTTGTGATAATTTTCCATCTCTTATTAATTTATCTACAGCTTCGTCTATATTTTTAATATTAGACTTATCATCTTTTGATAATAAAGCCATTAGTCTATTTTTCAATGATATAGCAGTAGAAGCATCTATAAAGTCATTAATCCTAGAATTTATAAGATTAGATGATATTCCATTAATTTCTTTTAAATTTGCTACTCTTTCATCTACTGATTGAGAAATAGTTTCAAGTAACCTAGATAGATTATTAACATCTCCATTAGCAGCAAGTTCTCTTATCTTTTCAATATAAGATGATAATTCTTTAAATCTTTCTGAAGAGTTTCCTATTATATTTATTATTTCATCTATTTTTAAAGCATTAACTCCAGCTTGATTTCCCATGCTGTCTTGTGCTATTCTATTATTTAAGTCTTGTATTCCTTTAAAAACAGTATCTAATATTCCTATATCTGTAACATTGTCGTTAACTATCTTACCTGCATAATAATTTATATTAGAAGAGTAAACAACAGAAGCAGTCTTTATAGCATCTATAATATTTCTATCTTCTGTATCAAATACAGTTGAATCCGTGAAATCAACCATGCCTGTCTTGCTCATTCTTGAAAATACCATATCATAAGCATCTAGCAATACACCTTTATCTAAGTTATTTACTTGTAAGTATGAATTAAATGAATCTCTAGATAAGAATGTTAATTTACCATCTTGAACTCTACCTGCAGATTCTAATACTTTATATGATAAGAAATCTTCTTCATTCAAACCTATTTTCTTCATTCTTAAATCAGAAATCTTTTTTTCCATCTGGTCTTCACTCATGTGACCATAAAAGATTCCTTCTTCATTTTTAGATATCCAATTAGCATCTACTAAGCTATTGATTAAACTTTTTGCTCTATCAGCATCTTCGCCTTTAATTACTTTAGTTCTATTATTATTAGAGTTAACCTCACCAGCTTTTATTCTCATCTTAACCATAGATGATATCATAGAATTGATTTGCAATTCCTCAGCTGTAGCTTCTTCTTTTTGTTTATCATTCATGTTAGATTTATCTAACTCTATTCTAATATCAGCATCAGGATGAACTTGTTCTCCTATAAGATTGTTTAATGCAGAGTTTAGATTTAACGATGCGCTATCATCTCTATCTGGGTCTAAATTATTAGAGAACATTCTAAACAACCTATTACCAACAGATAATCTAGAAAAGTTAGATATCATATCAATAGATGGGTCATTATAAAGATTACCTGGATATTCAACCATATCCATATCTCCATAAAATTCAGATTTTATCTTATCTACTCTTTGTTTTACATTTGCTTGTAACTCAGTAAACTTAGCTTGGTCTAATTTAGATAAGTCTATAGTTTCTGTTTTATCAGCTGTACCTACCCATTTATTAGATATTGCAACATTTATAAGATTCTTTACATAATTAGCATACTGATTATCTGATTTTGTTAATACTATATTTGGTATGATAATTTTATTTGTAGCTAAATCTCCAGATGATACGTCTTTTTCTACATTTATTTCAGCTAATTGTAAGAACTCATTTATTGTTTGCAAATGAGAATCTTTATTTTGTTCCATTATAGGCTTATTGAAATCTTCATAGAATTCACTAAACTGATTATTATCAATATATTCACCTATTTTTTTACCTGTAGCTGTCATCTCAATGTCTTTTATAGCATTGTAATATTGCTCTATCTGATTATTTGTTAATGAATAAACATTAGGTATTTTACTATCAGGTATTAAATTGTTTACATCTTCTTTTTGTTGCTTTTTATCTTCACTCTCTGCTTGTAGTACATCTGGACCATATATTTTAGATACAACATCAAATAAGAATTCTCTTTTTGCTCTTTGTTCTGTTGTTAGATTTAAAGCATCGTTAGAATCTTTATCATTTGGATTTATTACTACACTTTTAATAGCATTGATAATATTAGAATTATCTGTAGATGTCTTTCTTGACGAGTAGTTAAATTTTAAATACCTATCATATAAAGCCATTCCTTCGGATTTCTCCATTAAATCAGACGAATCTGCTCCAAACATTCTCATCATTGCATATTTAGCGTCTATGCCATTTTCATATCTGTATTTAACATTAGACTTACCATCCATTCCAACTCTATTAATAGGGTCATATGCTCTCATAGCCATGAAGCCACCTACTAACATATCTGTTAATGAAGACGCATCATTAAATTGTTCAAAGAATCCTAATGAATCATCACTAAAGCTATTATAAGTTGCAGTCAATAACATATCTGCTATACCTCTAGGAATACTTTTAATAACAGATGATTTAGTTTCGCTTAATAACATTCTAACTAAATCTTTTCTGTTAGATTCAAAATTTGTTTCAAGCCAATCAACTAAATCTTTCTTTGTGCTACCTGTCATTATCTCTGATTTGCTCATTCCTTTTGGACTAGTTTTTGCGAATGAAGAAAATAAAGAAACAGTTTGTCTTAATTTTCCTAATGAAATATTATTTATATCTTCTGTAGATATATTACCAGCTTCTCTTTTAGTTTTTTCAACTATATCATCATAATATTTAGACCAATCTCTTTTCCTGCCAACATTCTTCATTAATAAATCTTTCATCAATGTAGTATTTTTAGCAATCTTACCGCCAGGAATAATATCTGCAATACTCATCATTCCCATGAATGAAGAAGAGTCTTTTACAGATTTTATAAAGTTGTATTCCTCCACATCTTGATTTAGATTCAAAGACGAGTTAGCTAATTGCCTAACTGAATTTTGAACAAAATCATAAGCTATCATAGATACTGCTGAATCTGCAGCCCTAACAGTAGCACCAACAGAAGTCTTAGCAGCCCACATTAAAGACTTAGGTATTAAAGATAAATCTGAAAAGTCTTTATTTAATCCCATGTAACTTTCTAATGGATTCCTAATAAGGTCTTCCATATTATCTACAAACTTCCCTTCTTTACCAGCTTTTCTCATCATACTAACAGTATTCTCTGCTATATCATCAATCATTTGAGCAGAACCTTTTGTTAACTGAACACCAGTTCTTGTAACATTCTCAGCTAATTCCTTTTGCAGATTAATCTTTATAGTAGAGCGAAATGCTGATTCAAAATTTAATATATCATCTGCTGATGATTTATAAATAGAATTATATACAGGATTACTAAATATTCCAGACTTACCGTATTGTTTAACAGTCTTAGCAACAGAAGAAGCTATTAATCCTGTATCATAAATATTTCCACCTTTAACTGACATTCTAGTAGCTATTTCTACTGCATTAGTTCCAACTTCTTTAGCAACTTTAGATAATCTTCCTGCTCCTATCATTCCATATTGAGCAGCTTTAACTCCTTTGCTTATAAAACCAAATGGAACAAAGAATCCTAAAGCATTACCAACAGCACTACCTATCCTACCAGCTGTAGATGCGTTTTCTATTGGCTTAATACCAAGAATATCAAAAACTGCTCCATAAGAAGACTCTGGAGAAGAATATTCATCTTGTATAGTAGTAGTTTTATTAGCTTCCATAATCATTGATGGAACGCCAAATAATGCACTATCTACTATACCAAATGCTGAGTTGGTTAATAAATCTCTAGCATTAGTAAGAAAACTTGTTTCTTTCTGTTCAGTTTGTCTCCTAAGGAATGGGTCAAAACCACCGAAGTTTTCGTATAATGATTTATTATTTTCTAATGCCATTTTAAAATCCTAAGCTTTCTTTTACTTTAGTTATTCTTTTTAATGCTATTTTATTAGATAAATTTTCAGCTAAAGCTAAAATACCATCTTTTTTTCTTGATGCAACAAGTTTATTATTTTTGTTTATCATAGATTCGTAATACTTAATGGCTTCTTCTATTTTTTCTTTTGTAAATTTATTTGGGTTCATAGACACGTTATACTCAGAAAAGTCTACATATACTAAAGTAAACCAAATGGAAATCTTAATTTTTTTTGATTGTTTTTATCAACGTTAAAATTAAATTGATTTTTAGCAGGTATTTCTATATGCGGC
>JAACWB010000021.1 GCA_009992215.1 archaeon | reverse complement strand
TATATGTATAAGTGGAGATTTTAATAAAATTTGCGGAACTAATATTTATATGACTGCAAATAATAAAGATATTTCTAAAAGTTATGTTTTAGGGTGGGGTGATTGGATAAATTACTACTCAGGCGTTAGACCTGCTATTGATGACCCCGAGCTTAATGCGAGAGTTGTTAGATATAATAATGAATTGGTATATTGTGAGGCGATTAGTGGGGGAAAGGCTAATTTAGAAAAAATAATTACTTTTAAAACAATATCGGGCAATTGCTATAAAGCACCTGATAGAAGCGAAAGTAGTATAATTAAAACTGTTCAATGTTGTCCTGGTGCAAGAATGGCGAATGCTGTTTGTGGTGATGATTTTATTTGGGCTACCCAAACAATGCCACCTGAAAATGGTAATAAATGCCAAAGTGGATATGAATACTCCAGTAATAGTAAAAAATGTGAAAAGACTACATCCTGCACATTAACCTCTCAATGTTATGGTGGGGGGAACTTTGTTACAGATTATGGAGCAACAACTCCTACTAAAAGTAAATATAATTGTGTAAATGGAAAGTGTGTTATTGTTAAAAAAGAGATAGTAGAATGCACAACAAACTCTGACTGTAGAGATGGTGTTTGTGATGTAAATACTAATAAATGTGTAAGTGGAAGGGGTGTGGTTTCTGCGGTTTGTGGTGATGGTATTTGCACAGCAGGTTTAGAAAATATTATAAATTGTCCTTCTGATTGTGCAAAAGATAAAGAAAACATAATATCTAATCTTTTGTTTTTTATATTATTTGCTGCTTTTGGTGGGTTTTTGTTTTATGCAATTGCAAGGGATGTTATATGGGCTGTAATAGGACTTATTGTAGGTTTAGCAGTTGCTCTTATAGTTCAGTGGGTTTTAGTAAATTGGGTTGTTTTATTGCTTGGTAGCACTCTTGTAGGGTTAGCTGGCGGAGTTGTGCTCTACTTCTTTGGTGGAGTAATCATCATCATAATAGGCATTATTGTTCAAATAATAGGTTTAATGAGAAACAAATAATGAAATTAAAATTTAAACAAGTCTTCTTAGCATTAACAATTTTGCTCGGTATTCTTGCGTTGATTATATTTTCTCATTGCGGGCTACAATTATTTTCTGTTACTACTGATGTTGGGGAGTATGCAAAAATATCTTCATTTTATCAAAATTTAACGCTAAAAAGTAATGATACTCTTACATTAACAAATATTCACACTTATAGCAGCGATAGTGGTAAGTGTGGTAATGGTGCAAACACTTGGCATAGGTATGGTGGATTTATTAAAGTATTTATATACTTAGAAGACCAACTAATAACCGAAAACGCATATTATTATGAAACAGGAGATTACGGATCTTCAAGTAGATATTTTGACAGAAAAGTATTGATTGATTTAGGACAAAAAGGAATTAAAAGCAATATATATAATTTAACAACAATTTATTATATATCTCCAATAGTGGAAACTCATGATCACGGGTGCAGAGGGGAAGACCAGGTTGATATGGGTTGCACACATTATGATATAAATGGATGTACTTATTCTGGCAGGTATGATTGGGATAGTCCTATGAATTTTAAGTGTAATTCTTATTTTGGGGGTAATCCAAATCAAGAAATAAAATGTGGAAATGAAACATATGCTATTAATAGATGTGCTGGTTGGAAAGATAAGGGTTTTTTTGCTTCACAATTTGCCACTTGTGAATTTCTTGCAGTATATGGTGGAAACAAATTAGAAATATCTTTACAGGATATTGTAGGTAAGAGTATGAGTGAAGCAACACCATCTCAATTAGATATTTTAGTAAATTCAACAGGTTCAAAAAAATTTAAAAAGTTTATTACAAAGGAAACACTTGTAGTATATGACGAATATAACACAACAGCACGAAACGATGAACAACACATACTCCCAATTGGTGGGCATCAACAAGATTATAACTATACTACTAAAACAGTCATAATTACGAAAAATGATGTATTTGAATATAATAAAATAGTTTGTGATGGTTCTTGGTTTTTTTATAGTTTATTTGTTATATCTTGCTTATTATTGATTTGGGTTAGACGACGCATTAAAGATTAATATATTTTTTAAATAAATTATGAGGATAGCACCATGGTTTTTTTTAAAAGAAAACTTTTTCAAAATAGGACTTTTTATTACAATAGCAATAGGACTTTTAAATTTTGTTAATAAGATTGTAAAAGGCGAGGACTTAAATTATGCAAAGATAATATTAGACCCTATATTACAAAACGATAAAAATATAATATATTATTTAGATACGATGTCAACAACGCTTGATTTAAATTGGTTGTTAATTGTAATTTTATGGATATTTATTTTTGCTTGCTTAGTTGAAGTGATATGGAGCATTTATTTTTTTATAAAAATAATTTTGTTTTTTGTTCCTACAACTGCTCTGCCTATGTCGAGCACAGTGGGTTTATGGGTTATAAGCACAGGAGTGTTAGGTTGTTTGATTTGGGCTTATAATATCCTTGCTTATCAAACGGCATATATGCCATTTTCAGGTATTTTAGCATTATTTTTATATATTATACCCCACGCAAGTAATATTTTTGCTTTATAATACGAGCAATAACACATTAATTTATGTATTTATTATTATAGCCAATATATGGCTTAATTATAGCCAATCTGGGGCTTTTTTATTTGCTTTTAATAGGTTTATATACCCCTTTTAATTTATATTAAGATTTTTTTTTATTAGGGTCGTAATCAAAACTTTTAGAGATAGATTGAGTATGTCCCTTATTATAAAAAAGCAAAAATAAACACATAATACCTAAACCTGCAATAAATCCTACTATAGCACTGTTTATGTTGAATTGTGTTCCTAAATATAAATAAAGAATAATTGATATAAGTGTGAGAACTACACCCACAAATAATTCTATTCTTACTCCTTCGCTTTTATTCATTTTGTTTTAATTCCTTTTTTTTATATTTTTAATATTTTAATAAACAACACAAACAAAGAAATAAATAAAGTTATTAAAAATCCTATGTATATGAGAGAAGTACAATATGTGACAAGTTCTGAAAATGTATATTCTGCGCATAAACTACCTGGAAAATACACCCCTGACACAAAGATAAGCCCCACCCATAAAAGATATATAATTATAGCATAAGGAATAAAATCTATAATAGATTTTTTATTTTTTTTATCAAACATTTTTTCCCATCCTATTTTTTATGTTTTGATTTGTGGTAATATGCATAATTAACAAATTACTAAAAAGCAAAGCACAAACATAAACCCCTTGTGTAAAAGCGAGATTATTATATAAATAAAATCCTGATAGGTTTGCTGCAATAAAAGCCGTAATAAATAAAATTTTTTCTTGTAGTGGCAATTGTAATAGCTCTTTTACTTTATCTTTTAACCAGTTATTTACATTTAAAAGTGATGTTATCATAATATATTTATAATAGGGTGTTTAAAAGGGATATAAAAATCTAAGTATATTATAATAATTTTTAGGTAGGTAAATTATGGAATTATTATAATATAAAATTATAAAATTAAAATAGTTTATTTATATACATCTTAATATAAAACCATTGTTTTATATTAAAA
>JAACWB010000003.1 GCA_009992215.1 archaeon | reverse complement strand
TTTATTTTTCTTGTTCCCATACTACAAATTATTTTCTTTTACGTCTTTAATTATTCCAAATGCACGGATTATTTTTTGAATCAATGCTTCAATTTCCTCTAATTCCTTTTGACGATTTTTTGTACTTTTTCCCAAAAGAACTATCTTAATTTGAAGTAAAGATTTTGAAGATTCAAATTCTTCCAGTAGAGAATCTCTTGTTTTAGAAGAAATATTTATTCCTTCTTTTTTTAGTGAACTAAATATATCTTCAAATTTCTTAATCAAATCTGAAAGAATAACCGTTTGAATTTTACTTGTTTTTGTTTCCATACATCGAATGTTTAAATGTTATATTTATTTTTTAATTCATCCACTAAAAGTTTTTTGTATATGTTTGTGGAATATTTCAAAACAAAAGGAAGTATAAATTCTGGGACAATTATTTCTCCTTCGATAATCTCTTTTATCCAAAGTGCATCTTTATTTGAACTTACTTTGTTAATTGAATTTTCAAAGGACTGAATTAAATGCTCCTTAAATCTTGAATAAGAAAAAGAAACTTTTGATAAATTTAAAAAATCAAAGATTTTTAGTGAAACCAAAAAATGACCTTCTTTTTCAAGGGAATCAAAAAACAATTCTTTTGCTATTTCATTTTGAAGTAATTTTTTTCCATACTTTTTTAAAAAGTTTTCAGTTGGAATTTTAAATTCTTGTGTTTCCATACATCGAATGTTTAATGTTTGTTAAAATTATTTTATTTCACTTCCTAAATTCTTTTCTTTGAATTTTTTATATTTAGGAATAAATTCTTTTCCTGAACTGTTCGTTATCTGAAATTCTCCAAGTTTTAATTTTGCTTTGAAGACTTCATTTGATAAATCTGTCCAAGTAAGAATTGTCATTGAATCTTCTAAGGCAAATGCTTGAAAGTTTTTTTCATAAAAATTTGAAGTTTTGCCTTCAACATTTATTGTTAAGACTCCTTGTTTTGTGTTTGTGCAAACCATTATAATTAAAAGTATTGCGCCAAGGAAAGTTGAAAGTTTTATTTTTTTCATAAGTTAAATTTTTAATTATTAAATTTCAAAATCTTCGTCACTTTCTGGATCTTCAACATCAAAGAAATCTTCTGCCTTACTCCAATCATCTTCTTCCTCTTCTTTTCTCATCTTCAAAAGTTCCATATACATCAAGGTTTCTTTGTATTCTTTTTCCTCATCTTCTTTTGTTGGTTCTCTGTAGAGTTCTTTTAATTCTTGTTCGGTAATTGTTTCTTCTTCAATTAACCTACTAAACGTTGTTCTTGTTAATTTACACATAATTCAAATTTTTTGTTTAACATAAAATTAATTTCTTCTTTTATTTAACCTCTAAAGAAGAAAAGAGTTTGTTGTACTAATTTAATTTATTTATACTACCAATTTCTTAATCTGCGATAATTTGGATTTGTAACAATACTTAATGCTCCTGCCCAATCATATCCATTTTCAGAATTTTCATCAACCAAACAATCTTTTGTTGTACATATTTCTTCTCCAAGGTTTTTATGAAAAAAATCTTCTTCTTGTAGGATTTCTTCTTCAACTTTTTCTTCCAAACAAGAATCACCTTCAAATTCTTCTTCTTTTCTTGGGTCTTGCAAATTGAAAAAAGTTTTTTGTGAGATTAAATGATTTTTGAATGCCTTTTCAATTGAGCTTGAGGTAATTAATTCGAAATTCTTATTTTCAATTGAAGAAATTTCTCTTTGAGTTTCTTCTTTAACTGGATCTTCAATAATTGGAATCCATAAGTCTTGTTCAAGCTCCAATTCTTTTTCTATTGTTGGAAAAGGATGATATTCAATTTTTTCCGCCCAAACTTTTCTTCTACCACGAGAATATTGATAAATATGATTCCAATATCTTCTTTGTTTTAAAGAACCCTTTCTCTTTAGAAAATGTTCTTCTTTCTCACTTGGCATTCGAAAATATAATTCTTCTCCTTTCTTTTTTGTTTTATCTGGGTTATGAATTCCATAAGTAAAGCCTTTTTCTTCAAAATCTTTAAATCTTCTTCCTTCAAGAAACTCCCATATTTCAATTTCCATTCTTTCTTCAGGTGTAATTAAGTTTTCTGGCCAAAGAGAAAGACACAGATTCTTATCAAAAAGAAAATCATTTTCTTTTCTACGAATTTCTAAAATATAGAAAGTTTCGCGTTTGTCAATTGCTTCCTTTAGCAAAATAAAGGATTCATTTAACCAGGCTTGTTCTTTTTCACAAAAAACATGATATTTTTTGTTTTCTTCGTTAAGGAAGAAATGAAAATCGCCTATGTGATAAGCATAAACTAATTCTCCAACTTCTTCTTCAATACCGAATTTGTCTTTTTCTGTGATAGTTATCCTATCATTAATGAAAAAAGTTCCTAATTCTTCATTTATACAAAATTGTGCCATAATGCAAATATTTAATTGTTTTACAATAATCTTTAGTTTGCCCCATGTTTTAAGTCTTGGAGGCGAAGACTAAACCTTAAGAATAATTAACTATTTTTTATTAATAATTTTTTTAACGCTCTCTCTTAATTCCATTACATCTTCTTCACAAGAAGCAATTAAAATTTTAATTTCTAATGTTGCTTCTGTTATTGACTCATAATCTTCTTCTAACCATTGGTGAGTTGAAGATTTATGTTCATGAAATTTTATCCGATATTTTTGATTATCATTTCTAAAATAAATTTCTGAACCTTCAATTATTTCAATTAATTGTACTAAAACTTTAATTCCATCAAAAATTTTAGTTGAAAAATCGCCTATTTTGTTTTTCTCATTTAATTTTTTCATAAAGCTAATGTTTTTTATTTTGTTTGTTTAATAAAATATCATGTATGCAAAGCAATCCATTTTCCCCAATAAATAATTTTGTTGGATTTGCTCCCCTAAAAGGATAAACAATTATTTCTTTCTTGGCAAAATCAATAAAAACAAATTCCTCATTTCCATATTTATCACTTATCCAACCCCCACAAGTTGCCATGCATAATTTATATCTATCTTTAAAATTGCCAATTTCAAAAGCCAGAAAAATCCCCCCAATCCTTACTGAATCAAATGGTTCCCCTTCACTATTTAACCAATTAGTTTCTCCCCAAAGGTGAAGCTTTCCATTTTTATCAATATAAACTCTTTTCAAAAGTTCTATCTCTTTTTTACCAATTAGTCTAATATCTGGCTGTGTTTTTACTTGATCATAACTTCTTAATTCTCCTTCCCAATAAACAGCAGTGTCTGAAAATTTTCTTAATCCATACAATTTAACCCTTTCTTTAAAATTACCTTCACTGACACCTTCCTGAATTATTGCTCTTAGTTCTTTATATTCTAAAAGAGAAAATTTATTTTCTTTTATTTCTATTGATGCTTCTTTTCTTAGATTAGAAAATAATTCTTTCTTTTCATTAAAAGAACTTTCAGAAAAGGTTATTTCCATAACTTTTTCTAAATATTTTGTTTTTAATTCTTCAAAATTTTTCATAAGGCTAATGTTTTTTGTTTTGTTTATTTTCTATAATCTTTCTTAATCTTTTGAATTTTCTCCCCTTCCTTATTTTTTCTAATCTTTCTTTTCTTCTAATTCTTCTCGGGTTAGAGGATACGTATAAAACTAATTTATCATACCATTTGATTCGGAGTTTTATTTTTCTTAGACCAAACCAAAGTCTTGATGTGATAAATTCTGTGAAGTTGTCAAACCAGTCAATTCTTATTTTAAATTTCTTTAGAACTAACCAGATTATGATTGTTAAAATTGTAACAACCAGAGCAATTGATGAAATAATACTTGTTATCATAATTCGAATTTTTAGTTTATATTTGTTAATTATTTGTTATTTCACTTATTTCTTATTTAGAATTCTAGTAACAACTAATCTTGTATTTCTTTGTTTTTTCGGCTTTTTCTTTGACGAAAACTAAGTTAACACTAAGTTTAATCTTACGCACTCTGACATTCAGAGCCTTTCTTTTCTGGTTTTACCCAAAAAAGATTTATTTTATCTTCTTAGTCGAAGACAAAATGCCACTTCTTTTCTTCTTTTATCGAGGAAAAGAGTATTTCAAAAAATTTTTTGAAAGCCTGAATTGGCAATCTTAATTTTTATGAAATGTTTTTACTTTTTAGTGACAAAAGAATTAGCTATTAGAACTATATAAATGTTATTATTAGAGATATTCCATGTAAATTAAGGCTGGAAAATGTTAAATTTTGTCTTTTTCTAAAAAAGAATTAGTTGAACTTTGATAAGTTTTTCTTTAGAGAACTAAAAGGAAAGGGTCTTTCATTTGTTACAAAAGTCATGTATTTAAGGAAAGTATAAGTTTGTGTGTTCCATACTTCAGATAAGCTCGCCACTTCTTTTATTCTTTTATTTGAGAATAGTGCAACAAAAAAGTTAATTATTGAAAATGCGTAAATTAAATATCTCCAAACTCCAAGAATTATTCCAGAAACAATACCAACAACAATTCTCATTAAAGATTCAGTTCTCTCAGAAGTTTTTTTATTTTTTTTAACCATTCTAAAATTAACGGAAAGATGTTTGTCTTTTAGCTCTTGCCTTTGAGTCCCCTGGTTTACAAGTTTCTTTACGTCTTACATCAGCAACCAGTAAGTTTCGGTCATAAGCTAAAAAAGCATCTTTTAATTCAGTAGATTGTGTGTAGTCTATTAATCCTTTTGCCAAAGCTAAACGTGCTGCATCAATTTGACCTTTTTCTCCACCGCCTTTTACTGTTAACATAGCATCAAAATCTCTTTTTCCAAAAATAGATTCGTAAATTCTTAATGGTTCTTCAATTTTTAATTTGTCAAACATATGTAGAGTTGCAAGTCCTCTTCCATTAAATGTGATTTTTCCTTCTCCAGTTTTAATCAGAGCTCTAGCAACTGCTGATTTTCTTTTTCCAGAAGAATAAATTTTTTTGTATTTTGTTTCAATTCCTACCATTTTATCTTGTTGTGAATTCCTTAACTTGTGAATATTTAATTTTTTTAGTTGGATTAAGTGATTCTAATTTTGCTTCAGCAAATTCTTTTGGTACTGTTACATAACACTTGATTCTCTTAAAGGCTTCTCTTCCTCTTCCTTCTCTAAAGTTTGGAAGCATTCCTCTAATTGCTCTTTTTACAATTTTTTCACTGTCTGCATGATGCTTTGGACCTTTTTGTGAATGACCAATCATGTTTCTTTTTCTTGTGAATGCATCTTTTGTTGTGTCAAAGTTACCAGTGATTATTACTTCGTTACAGTTGAATACTCTAACTTCTTCGCCTTTTAGAGCAAGCTTTGCAACATTACTTGCTAATCTTCCCATTGTAACTCCTTTTCCGTCGATTAATTTCATTTTAATATTGTAACCTCTTTTGCTTCTTTATTGTTTAATATTTCTTCTTTAAGTGAAATTGCTTCACATCCAGCGTTTTTTAACTTTTCTTTAGCTTTTTCAGAAAATTTGAATGCTACAACTTTTACTTTTTTTGTAATTTCTCCTTGGCTTAAAACTTTTCCTGGAACAACAATTGTCTTTCCCTCTGCTTTTTGTATTTCAGATAAATTTTTTTCAGAAGTTTTGCTTCCTGGGCTTGTCATTAGACTGGCTACTTCAATCCAAGCAGGATTTTTTTTAGCAAGTACAATTACTTCAACTAATTCTGGATTAGTCTTTGTTCTTAGTTGTGTTTCAATTTTTGTTTTTGATTTTATTGTCATTTTATTATTTAACCTACGAGAATAAGTTCTTCCCGCTAACGCGATTAACTCGCAGGTTAGTAATTCAAATTTTATTTGGTTTATAAAACTTTTGCAAACAAAAGTTTAATTTGAAGTTGGAAGTTATAAGTTAGAAGAATAATTTTATTTACGGAGTTACATGCAGGGGCTAGTGCTCTCAATCCGTGAAAACTTTCCTAAATTCATTTTGTTCATTTATTGAAATTTTCAGAATTGCTCGTCAAACCTAGGTTCTCATCTAATTATATGCAGGTGCTAGGATTCGAACCTAGGTAGGCAAAAGCCAACAGATCTTGAGTCTGTCCCGTTTGACCGCTCCGGCACACCTGCATGTAATTATAGATTAACTTGTATTTTTAAGAATTGCTATCAAATTTTATTTTGCAAAATAGATGAAATACCTCTGGATTACCCAAAATGTACTTCTTTTGGAGTGATAACAAGATAGAAATATTTATAAACTACTATAGAGTGATAAATACATGGAAATTAAAAATTTATTGAACGGTAATCTTAATCTTTCTGATTTGGAAAACCATGAAATAAGCAAAAATACCTCGGCGTTTGATGGTCTTGGAAAAGAAAAAGTTGAAGCCTTGAAAAAATCTATTTCAGAAATTAATGACATGGTTAAAGGTAGAGAATTTTTGAGTAATCAAATTTTTGAAGAAGGAGAAAAAATCAAGAACGAAATTAATTCTTTAATCATGGAAAATGAGCGAACACCCCTTGCAGATAAGAGAGACGTTATGCGTGAAAAAAATGATTTGAACCATAAGAAAATTGAGATTTCTGAATTACAACTTAATGAAAGAATCAGCTGTTGGAAAGACATTGCACAGTTGAAAAAAGAATTACGTGAATATGAAAGAGAATTAAATGAAAAAGAAGAGCGGTCAAAAATGTTTGCGAAGATTATGGAGGAAAATTAAATGATACAAAAAAATATTACAGTAGAAGAAATTTGTAGAAAATTAAAACCAATATTTGGAAATAAAATAGACGAGGTTTATTTTAGATATTCAGTTGCAAATTCTTATGAAGAGAAAAATGAAATTCTCCAATTACTTAGTGGTCTTTATGAAAAACATTTAAGTACGCTTTTAGGGAAAGGTGTTTTACTTGAACCTCCAAAAGAAGAAGCAGTTAAAGGAGAATATCCTTTGGCGAAAGTTAATTATGCTGGAAAAAATTTATTTGATTTTTCCCTTCGAGAAAAAGATTGGCCAAGGCACGTTTGTATAACTGGTATGAGTGGTAGCGGAAAGACAACTTTTGCTTTTCAAATTCTAAAAGATTTCATAAAAAAAGATAAACCGTTTTTAGTTTTTGATTGGAAAAAAAGTTTTAGACCTCTTTTGTCGGCAGATCATAAATTAATGTGTTTTACTGTTGGTAATGACGCTGTCAGTAGTTTATTTAAAACAAATATTAATCGGCCTCCAAAAGGCGTTAATCCTAAAGAGTGGATTAATGTTTTATGTGATTTATTGACTGAATCATTTAGTGCATCTTTTGGTGTTCACAAAATTTTACTTGAAACACTTGATGAAGCATTTCAAGGCTGGGGAGTTTACGAAGGTAGTGAACATTATCCTAATTGGTTTCACATAAAGAAGATGCTTGAAAACAAATCAAAAGAAGCGAAAGGTAGAGAAACTGGTTGGTACGAGTCAGCTATGAGAGTTGCAACAGTTTTAACTTTTGGTGGATTTGGAAAAGTTGTAAATTACGAAGGAAAAAGAAGTATTTCAATTGAAGAATTATTTGATAAAAAAACAATTTTTGAATTGAATTCACTTTCAAACATTGAGAAGAAATTTTTTAGTGAATACATTTTAACATATATTTACAAATTGAAAAAAGCAAAGCAAAACACAATCGATGATGGATTTAACTTTGCTATTTTAGTTGATGAGGCTCACAATATTTTCTTAAAGAAAGAAACAAGTTTTATGACGGAATCTGTGACAGACATGGTTTACAGAGAGATGCGTGAATATGGTACTTCGTTAATTTGTTTAGATCAGCATATTTCAAAATTGAGTGATACTGTTACAGGTAACTCTGCTTGTCACGTTGCATTTCAACAACAACTTCCGCAAGATTTACATAATATTAGTTTACTTATGCAACTTCCAGATAGAAAAGAAATATTTTCACAATTAAATGTTGGTTCGGCAATTGTTAAATTGTCTGACAGGCACACACAACCTTTCTTAGTTCAAGCACCATTTGTTGATTTGAGAAAAAGTATTGTTGACGATGAAGAAATTGCTAGAAGAATGCAATTTTTAGTTGAAGGGCACAATGTTTCAAAGGAAGATCCAGAATTTTTAGAAGAAATAACTTACTCACAAAAAGAAGAAACAAAGGTTATCCCAGAAGAAATTAGAGTGATTGAAATTCCAAAATTTGAAGAAAGAGTTTCTTCTAACAAGTATATCGCATTCTCAAGTAACGTGGAGAAACAAAAAATGCCTGAGGTGAATTTCTCAAGTGGGTTTAATGAAACTCAGGCCATTTTATTTAATTTTGCTAAAAAAAGTTTGCAAGAAGGAATGTCAATTAGTCAAATTGAAAAAATTCTTGAAAAAGGACTTCATGAAAATTGTTATTCTGATTTGGATGTTTTCAAGGTTATGACAAAAACACTTGATTTGAAATTAACAAACAACAGCCCTTCAAGAAAAATTGAAAGAAAAAATAGAGTTTTAGAAATTGAACTTCCAGAAATTATTCACATTGAAGAAAAACCTTCCTTTGTTTTTGAAGAAGAAACTAAAGAAGAGAAGACTCTTGGAATAAAGACAGATAAAATTGTTGGAAAAGAAATTATTGTTCCAGAAGTTAAAGTTTTGGAAGCAAACAGCGTTGAAATAATTGTTGAAGAAAAACAAAAGGAAAAGAGTGAAGAAAAAATTTCTTTAGAAAAACCAAAAACAATTGAAATTGGTAGTAAAATTTTAACTATTAATAACGAATATCCTGTTGGGCTTACTCTTGAAGAAAGGAAATTTTTCAAGTTCCTAAAAGAAAACCCCGAACATGAAAAAAGTGTTACTGAAATTTATTCAATTGTTGGACTTTCAGCTAGAAAGGGAAATGTGATTAAAAATTCCTTATTAAAAAAAGATTTGATTCGAGTTGAAGAATTTAAAAATGAGAAAGGTTGGAAAAAATTTATTCGATTAAACTAATTCTTTTTACAAACCTTTTCCATTCTGTCTTGCACTTGATTAAATAGAGTTGAAGAAATTATTGGAACGTGATTTCCTTCATGAATTTCTCCATCAAATTTTACTTTTCCAAGATACGTAAAATTTGTTAATATCTTTTTTAATCCCATAACGGAGAAACCATATTTTTTTCCTAGTCTATTCAAACTTAAATTTGAATTCAAAAAATCTAAATAAATTTCTTCTACTAATTTTGAATTTTCATCAGGAGTTAATTTATTATTTTTTATTTTATACCCAAAAGCTGGTCGTGTCACACTTCCGCCACCTTGTGCTCTTTTTTTCATTCCTCTTTTTTGTCTTATTCCACCTAATTTTTCTTGTTTTCTAAAAGTTTGTAATTCTCTCCAACTAACTTTTTCTTCAACATAAGAATTGAAGTCTTCTTCTTTTTCTGGAGCAAAATATGCACAAAACTCACAAAGTGTTTTATCATTTATTATTTTATTTTTTGCAGACTTATATCCACATTTATCACAATCAGAAATCATTCTATCTGCCCATCGCTGTATCTAGCGGACTTTTAATTTTCTTTAGTTCTTCTGGAGAAACATGTGTATAAATTTGAGTTGTTGACAAATCTGAGTGACCTAAGAGTTCTTGTATTTTTCTTATATCAACTTCGTTTTCTAGAAGATGTGTTGCAAAGGAATGTCTGAGAGTATGAGTGTGAACTTCTTTTTTTATTCCTGCTTTAACCCCTGCCTTTTTTACAATTTTTTGTACATTTCTGTCGCTCATTTGTTTTTTGTTTCTACCAGAAAATAAAAATATCTCTTCATGTGCCTTTTGATTCTCTGCATATTTTCTTAATTTTGTAATTAAAAATTTTGGAATATTAAACATCCTATCTTTTTTTCCTTTACTTTGTCTAACATAACCAATTCCTTCTTCAAAATTTAAGTCATCAATTTTTAATCCAGTTATTTCTGAAACTCGCATACCTGTTGCATAAACTAAAGAAATCATTAAACGAGATTTTTTATTGCTGAGTGCTTCAAAGAGTGAAAAAATTTCATCCTTTGTCAAAACTACTGGTAACCTTTTTTCTCTTTTTGGTCTTTTGATTCCGGCGGTTGGATCTTTTTTCAAAATATTTGTGTAAGCATATTTTAGTGAAGCAAGAAACATAATTATTGAAATTGAAGCTTTGTCTGAAAGATTTTCTGCAACGTAAAATTTAATATCGTCTTCGGTTATTTCTTCTGGTTCTTTTTTTGTATAATCAAGAAGTTGAGAATTGAATCTCATATAATTTTTCAAAGTGTAAACTGAATTTTTTGCAATTTTTAATTCTATTTCAAGTTTTTTTAGAAATTCATCTTTGTTCATTTAGTAATTTATTGAAAAAGGTATATGTTGGATTGTGTCCATAAATTTCCTTGAATTGTTTGTTAAAATCTTTTTCTGATTTTACTTTACCTAAAGATTTTATTAATTCGAGAAGTTTTTCTTTTCCAAATTTTTCTACAAGAAGTTGAACCGCAAAACCTGACTCTCTGTATATTGCTTCTCCTACTTGATAATAATACTCTAGAAAACAACTAAAAGTAGTTACAAAATTTTTTTTAATTTTGTTTTGGTTGGACAAATAAACTGAAACCCCCTCATTTAACCATAAGGGTCTCGAACAACTATTTGATAAAATCATAAAGAAAGAATGGCATAACTCATGTTTTAGAAAAGCAAAATAATCTTCCCTAGAATATTTATGCCCAGATTCTTTTTCCATTACATTTCTATTAATCATATAAATTATTCTTTGATTTTGCCATCCTCTTTCCCAAGGTTCAGTTTTTTTACCTCTTAAATTATCATAATCTTTTCTTTTATTCCAAAGAACAATTGTAGGAATATTTCTAATCCAATCAATTCCAAAAAAATCATTTAATTCATTCATTGCTTTCTCATACATTTCTTCAAGAGTTTTATCCTTCTTTTCTTTTAATTCAAAAATCATTTTACTTTTATTCCAAAATATTTTAATTGCTCCTTTGTTTTTTTGTTATCAACAAAAAGAATTGTTTTCATTCCCATATTACAGGCAGGAATTATGTTCCAAGATTGATTATCAATAAATAAAATTTCATGCGGTTTTGCATTTAATTTTTTTAATAAAAGTTCATACAATTCTTTGTTTGGTTTTCTCATTCCAGCATCACAAGAAACAATTACTTCATCAAATATTTCAAAATCCCTTTTTTGCATTAATGCTTCTTTTGAAATGTGCCATTGATCAGAAAGGACTGCAACTTTTAACCCTTGTTTTTTCATTTGTTTTGCTGCACTAAAAAGCCAATTATTTTTGTGATAAACTTTTCTGTATGTTTTAACGAATAGCTTTTCTAATTTTTCTTTTGGATAATTTAAGTTGCAAGAAATAATTCCTAAAAGAATATTTTTTGATATTGAGCCTTCAATAGATTTTGCATATGCTGTATCTATTGAATCAAAATATTGGTCAAGGGAAATTTTTAATTTGTTTGCAATCAATTCATGTACCCCTGAAGTATGAACCATTCGGGGATTTATTCTTGGTTTTCCACCCAATTGTAAAACTCCCCCTACGTCGAAAACAACTGCTTTAATTTCACCTTCTAGAACCCCTTTTTTCATATAATGATTATGCGAACTTCTTTTAAATAACTTTCTTTATGTATATACTTCAAACTAAAATATTAAAAACAAACCCTGTTTTTTGTTAAAATGTTGTTCTTATTTTTGAAAGGAATAATCGCAGGAATGGTTATTGGAGCTCCTGCAGGACCAACTGGAATCCTTTGTCTAAAACAAAATTTGATTAATAGAAATCATAAGGGTTTTTTCACAGGTTTTGGTGTTGCGACTGCAGATTTAATTTACTCGGGATTTGCTCTTTTTGGAATTGGTCTTTTTTTAGATTTCTTAATTCATGAGAGAAAATTAATAGAAATATTTGGGGCATTAATTTTAATTTTTGCTGGTCTTTATGATTTCTTTTTCAATGAGAAAAAAATAGAAAAGAAAATCACAAAGACAAATCATTCAATTAAATCATATTTATTTGGATTTTTTGTTACAATAGTTAATCCTGTTGCAATTTTGAGTTTCATGTTTGCCTTTTCTTTAATGAATGTAGCAAACCACACTTTAACTCCCCTTGGTTCTTTCTTTTTAATTTTGGGGGTTTTTATTGGTTCTTCATTAACTTGGCTACTAATTAACCTTTTTGTTCATAAAAAGAAAATATATATTGAAGAAAAATTATCAGAAAGAATTCATCAAATTTCCGGAATAGTTCTTATTCTATTTGGAATCTTATTTTTAGTTAAATTTATTTGCTTTTAGAATTTTTAATTAATTCTTTTTGATTGATAAAAACAATTATTGCTGCACCAATTATAAACATCCAATCAACAAAATAAGTTAATGCTAGAAAACATAGGGCAATTATTGAAAGAATTACAACTTTTGTTTTCATTTGCATTCTCCAGTTTGATAATAATCAATTGAAGAATCACTGCAAGCCATACAAGCATTACCATAAGTTCTATAACAAAATTCTTCTTCACAACTCGTTACTTTGTGTCCACAAACAGGTGTATAATCTAGGGTACAGATAATATTTCCTCTGTTTTCATCAGCGCAATAAATTTTTTCTGAACCAGAATCAAACAAGTTAACTATTTCTAATACCTCGGAGTTAATTATATTTAACCTTAATCTTTTCTCTCCTGCAGAAGCCATAACAGTATAACAACCAGGGCAATTTAATGTTTCAATTGAAGCAATTGTTATTTGTGAATATCCTTCACTAATTAATTTTGATGCTGATTTTTTTGCTATTTCTTTTATGGATTCATTCTTTACTTCCCAACTTCTCACACAAGCATTAATTTCTTCTGACCAGCTGTATCCGGCTCCAATTAAACAACCATAAGAATCTTTGTCTCCGCCAATCAAATTATTTTTTGATTTGTTTAGAATGAATGGTAGAGAAATTAATGTTACGATAAGGATTAACAGGATGAATGCTGGAACAAAAGTAAAAAGTTTTTTCTTCATTTAAAATTAAACTGATTCTTCTTTATAATTTTTACTTTCGAAGAAAGAAAATAGTTCTTTAGTTAAGAAATCCTTAAATAATTGGGCTCTTTCTATATTGTATGGTTGTTAAAAAAATTGCAAATCACGAAGGTTATATTTTTGCGGGAATTTTAATGGTAATTGGAACTTCACTCAAATTACTTTTTAATGTAAAAATTGATTCAGATTGGTTTTGGTTTATTGCAGGAGTTGCACTGGTAATTGAAGGAATTATGAATTCTTCTAAACAAAAACAATTCAACAATAAGTTTAAAGTTGTTTCAAAGGAAGAATACGAAAAACTTTGGGGAAGCATAGAAAACCAAGAGAAAAAGAAATAATTTAAAGTCTCTTGCTTTTCAAAAATGATGAAAGGATACTTAATTATTGGAATTTTTTTATTATTGCCATTTGCTTTTGCAATTGATACAATAAATTACAAAATTTATGGTGACAAAGTTTTGGTTGAAGCGAGTTTTGAAAAGGGGCTATTCTTAAATTTACCAAAAGATTATTCTTTATTAGAAACAAATTCAGAATACTTGATTCAGGAAGGTTACATTTACTTGAAAGGGAAAGGAAATTTATCTTTTATTACAAAATCTTTTATTGATAAAAATGGGGATGAATATTTTTTTGTTGTTAAAGAAGAAGAAAATATTGGTAAAAAAGTAAGTGTGTATTTGCCAGAATATTCAAATTTAATTGAAAGATATATTGTTTATCCAAAAGATTATTCTCTGAAAACAAATGGCCAAAACATAATTCTTTCTTGGGAAAATATAACTGAAAAAGAAATTCTTGTTCCTTATTCAACACAAAAAAATAATTATTGGATTGTCTGGCCTGTTCTTTTAATTTTACTCGGAGGAATATTTTACAAATTTTCCAAAAACAATAAGGAAAAAATATTTTCAAAAAATTTATTTCGTGAAGAAAAAGAGATAGTTGAATATTTAATAAAGAAAAAAAATAAGTCTTGTTGGACAAAAGAAATTGTAAAAGAACTTGGAATTTCAAAAGTTAGATTAAGTAGAAAATTAAGGAACCTTGAAGAAAAGGGTTTGATAAAAAAAGAACCGCATGGAAATGAAAATAGAATAATTTTACAAAAATAGTTGTTTCATCTTGTTTCAAGAATTAATTATAAAGTTTTTTTC
>JAACWB010000009.1:353-50987 GCA_009992215.1 archaeon | reverse complement strand
TATTCCTAACTGCTGCACCCCGTAGGGCTGGGAATAGTGTCTCAGATTCCCTCTCAGGGCCTCTCCGCTAAGAGCCCTTACGGATCAATGGCTTGGTGGGCCTTTACCCCGCCAACAACCTAATCCGCCGCAGCCTCATCCTTAGGCTCGAATTTCAAGGACAAATCCTTCCAGAGTATGTCCTCTATCGAGTATTAGCCTCAGTTTCCCGAGGTTATCCTCGACCTAAGGGTAGATTAGCTACGTGTTACTGAGCAGTTCGCCTTCAACTTCCAAAGAAACTAAAGACTTGCATGTCTAAGCGCAAATCAGAGAGCCGCAGCCGCCAGCAGGATCAACTGGAATTAAACAATTCATAAATTCATATAAGGATAAAATCCAAGAATTTCGATTGCGCAATTTGTTTTATAAGATAACAAATCACTTCACACATACTCCTACTATTGGTTGGCTTTATAGATCAAAACAACAAATGACTGTATGTCATTAAGCTAATATCATATTAAGAAAAAATCTTAATCAATTAGTTCAACAAAATAACATGACTGCTTCTACATACATCATACCTTAAATGTTATATGTTGTTAAGGCACTCATCTTAGTTAATATTGAACTAACCAATCAAATTGGTTAATATTTATTTCACAAAAATCGTATTTATAAATGTTTCTATGAGAAAAAATATCCATGATGAAAAGTATAATTAATATAATAAAAAATATTCTTTTTTAGATGTCATTAAAGGAATATAAAGAAAAAAGAAAATTCAAAAAAACTCCTGAACCTAAAGGTAAAAAAGAAATTTCTAAAAAAAATATTTATTGTATACAAAAACATTCAGCGTCGCATCTTCACTATGATTTACGTTTAGAATTTAATGGAGTTTTGAAATCTTGGGCAATTCCAAAGTTGCCACCAAAACAAAAAGGATTGAAACGTTTAGCAATTGAAACTGAAGATCATCCAATTGAATATGCTTTTTTTAAAGGAGTTATTCCCGAGGGAAATTATGGTGCTGGAAAAGTTGAAATTTATGACAAAGGAGATTTTGAATTAATTGAAAAAAACAAAGATACAATTGTTGTGAAAATAAATGGAAACAAATTGAATGGGGAATATTGTTTAGTAAAAACAAATTACGGAAATAAACCTGAAAAGAGTTGGTTATTTTTTAGAAGATGATTAATCAATTAAAATATACATAAGTAATGTAATTGATAATGCAATAATTGTATCAAGAATGAAACTTAATGAAAGATGAAATTTTTTATTAATCTTTTTTTCAAAAATTGGAAAAATATTTTATCTTAATCTTAAAACCCAAGAAGAAAAAAGGCCACCCATCATTCCCGCAATCAAAATATAAACCGTTTGCAAATTAATCATTTTTTAACCCCTGCAATTGAAACTCTATAAGTAATGTTATTAACGTTATGTTCGGGAGGCCATTGCCAATCTAGTTTAATTCCTTGTGTTTCCATTAAGTCTGTAAGATTTGTTCCATGAGCTTCTGCGTTTGTTTCAACATACATCTCTGGATGATTTTTTATAAATTCTTCAATCTCTAATTTATGTTTTTTTCTTGCAGTTCCTTGCCAATGTCTTGAATTATATATTTGACGTAAATTCCAATCAGGATGATTAATTTTATTTTCCTCGGCCTTTTTTCCCACACGGAAGGGTGTGTATATCAAATAAATATCTTTTTCAAAATCTAAAATTTCATCAAGCAAAGGTAATCCCGGAGGACAAATATCTCTTTTTCCATAATAGGGGCAACCTTTTGGATGATTATAATATGGGTTTTTACACATTCCTTGAAATTTTTTATCTAATGAAATAGTTTTGGGATTTATTTTTACAATCATAAAATAAACTAAATAAATTATTATATAAATTTTTATATACTCCTTTGAAATTTCTTTTTTATGGTCAAATTTTATGGAGTATCCACAGATAGAAATACTTATTACGGTTTTGATAATCCTTTAGAAATTCCTGCTTGTGAATTAGATAATCTAAAAGAAATTTTATCTCCTTATATTCCTAAAGAAGATTTAAAAAAAGTACCAAAAATAAATACAGAATTAGTTAATGGTGTTTTAATGCCTGTAGGGTACAGAGTTGTAAATGCAAATGGATTAACTTCTTTAGGTTTAAGAAATAATCCAAATATCTTATCATATCCTTTTAATGAATGGTATACTCTACCTGAAGGTTGGGTTGAACCAGGACCTCAAGATTGGGGAGGAGTGTCTATATCAAGAAATGAAGGAAAAGTAAATTGGATGCAAAAATATATGAAAGAAAAACACAACATGGAAACAAGAGTATTCAAAACAGCTTTTGAAGACATTGTTCATCATAAAGAATGGAGAATTAAAACAAATAAACTTTTAATGTTTGAAGAAATATTTTTCAAAAAATAAATTTAATCAAATATATATTCGACTTTAACGCCTTGTTCTAATAATTTATCAACAACAGGAATTATCCTATAATCCATATTCTTGTGACGTATATCAATTTCTTTTAGATTTTCTAATTTTAAAATATTTTTTGAAATAGATTTTAATCTAGTTTCAAATAAATATATCCCTTCAAGAGATTTCATATTAGATATTTCTGGAGGAATTAAAAATTCTCCAGGATTTAAACCAAAATTAACTTTTTTCAATTTATCCAATCTAGTAATTTCTTTTGAAAAACAATGAAAATAACATGAGTACATATTTAAAATTTCTAAGTTTTCCAATTTACTAATTCCTCGTATACTAGAAAGAGGATTTTCTCTCATAGAAAGAGAAGTTAAATGATTTAATTTGTAAAATTCCTTTGGAATCTCAGAAATTTTATTTGCAGCTAAATTAGCTCCTTGTAATTTTTCAAAATAAGAAATTTCTGGGGGAAATTTTTCTAAAGTTTCCCCTAACATCCCAATTCCAACAATTTGCCCGTCTTTTGCAATAATACTCTCTCGCTTAAACAAAGATTTAATTGTTTTTTCTAAATTTTTGTTTCTTCTTTTTGTTAAGAAATCATTATTTTTATAAAATTCTTTTAATAATTTAGCTTCATTTTCAACTAATTCAATTCCAAAAAAGTCAATAGTTCTGGGATTCTCCATCAATTCTCTAAGGCTTTAAACTATTTAAGATAAATTGTTTTGTGTTATATACAACAGAAGGATAAAATTTAATAATAAAGTTATCTTATGTTTTTTTCTTCAATAATTTTTTCTAAAGTATTGTTAAGGACAAATTCGGCTTCATAAATTTCTTCTTGTGTTGGATCATAAAAAACATTAATGAATCCTCTAACTCCTGCGGGCTTTGCAGCGGCAGTTTGAACAAATTTATTCATTGCCTGAAAACCAGGATGAAGTGTAACTAAATGTCCGTCAGCATAACCAATTCCTGGCTGATGAGCATCTCCTCCAAAAACAATATCTGCATCATTATTCATTTTTCTCAAATGAGTCATTATTCCATAAATTTCATCTTGTCCTCTTTGGAATTTATGTGAGACATAAAGTATTTTACCATCTTTCAAATCAACATGTCCTGCACCAACATCGTTTGCTAAACCATTCACAGGAATTATTAATCCATTTTCTCTATATTTCAAAGGAAATTGTAAGGAAAAATCAATAGCTTCATCTGAAAAAGGTCTTGATTTATTACTATGGTTTCCACTAACATCTACAAGCACTCCTCCATTTTCAATAATTTTCATACCGTATTCGCCTAATGTTACTTTTTTATATAAATTTTGTATAGAATCATTAAATACTGGAATTGCTCTCAAATTTTTCATGGATTCCTTAAATAATTCATTAAATTTTTCTTGATATGTTAAATCATCTCTCTTTTCTAGTTGTTCCATTTTTTTCTTAAATATTGGAGGAATATCTGCTTGATAATCTGATGCGGCACCATATCTTGTTTGAACCCCATGAATCCCTTCATCCCAAACAGCCATATAAGGCAAACCTGTTCTCATTTGATATTCAAACATGGCTTCAAGAAGTTGATCTCCGGAATAACGATATTTATTTGCAGCATGACCTTGGTGAATATCTCCTGCAGTTTCAATTTTTTTCATTTTGATTCTTGCTTTTTCTTCATTTTCTTTTATTGAATTTCTCAAATTTTTTTTGTCTTCTTTTGAAATATTCTCGTCCTTGAGTGCTTCTTTGTAAACTTCAATTGCTTCATAGGCATTACCCCATTTAATCAAAGTTTGATTTCCCCAAACTTTAAATCGATTCTCCCCCATCTCTCCTTCTGTATGCATAATTGCAGCAGAACCAAATGGACCTTGTTCAAATCTTTTTGTGTGATTAGTTGAGATGTTATGATTAACTGCCCAATTTAATTTTTCAACAGATTGAAAAGTTGGGAGACTAACTAAATAAGAAATATCTTGGTCAGCAACAAAAACACCTTCTAAGTCTTTTTCAGTTTTCTTAAACCAAGGCTGAACTCTAAATCCTCCTGCATCGTGTGCAGTTAATAAGATGTCAGGATTTTCTTTTCCTTCTTTAAATTTATTCATCAGAACATTATATCCATTTATCAAATTCTTTGCTTCTTTCACTCCTCGGGCACCAGTAGCATCAGAATTTATTTCTTTTATATTATGAATAAGTGAAATAGTTTTTCCATTACTTTGTATGTCTTTTCTATCAACATAATATTTTTTACCTGTTTCAGGATCAACAAAAACTTCTTTTCCTGTATCAAGTTCTTTTCTACCAGTAACGTGAAAATAAAGAGGTTGAGAAAGTTTTATTCCTCCAAACATTTTAGAATATTCTTCTTTTGCACTTGCCCAATAAAGTTGAGATTCCCCTGGAGTAATTGGAATTTGGTTAATGAATGAAGAAATAGATTTTCTACTGTTTAAAATTTCCCACCAATTAATATTTCTATCAATTGTTTTAAATTTCCCTTCGATATTTTTTTTCTCTTCTTTTAATTTTTCAAAATTTTTCTCAAATTTTTTATAATATTCTTTTGTAGATATAGAATCTCTTGTTTCAACCCAAGATAATTTTTTTACTGTTTCCTCAATAATCTTGCTTCTTTCTTCTCCAGAAATAAATTTATCATAATTATAAATTATTTTACTAATTGGAACTCTAAGTCTTTTCTTAAGTCTTTTTTGATAATCTTCAATCTTTTCATCTTTTTTCTGTAAATTTTTGTCTTCTAAAATTTTATTAAAACAATATTTGTTAATATGAGAATCCATTAAATCTTCTTTATTTTTTCTAAGCTCTACGTGATATTGATTATATAATCTTTGTAATTGTTCAACTTTAACTTCATTAGCTTTTTTGATTTTTGTCATTCTAATATCCATAATATTTCGAATGTCTTCTTCTCCTGCTTTAATTCTAATTGGAGTTGTATTTGGTAAAACTTTTCCTAAAATTTTTAATTGACTTTCCGTAACTTTAAATGCATCTTCCAAACTTTCAATTTTTCTTTCCTTTGAATTACTAATATGTTTCTCAAAATATTGCTTTTCATATTCTGTTTTTAATCTTTCTTTAAGAAGTTGATCAGACATATTAGGAGGTTCATTTTCATTAACTTTAATTTTACCTAAAATATTTTGATAATCAGTTAAACCTTTCCCTTTAGATGTATAGGGAGGAATAAATGGAATTGTTCCACCAACGATAAAAACATCTTGAACTTTTTTTGCAAGACCGTTTACTTTTAATCCAAGTGCAAGACCTTTCATAGAACGTTCATCATAAACTAAAGTTCCAAACCCTGGTTCTCCAAGGTATAAAGAAAAAAACTTATCACTTCCTTCAGGAACATAAGTAGCCTCTTTTTCTTCTCCCATTCCCAATTCAAGAAAAAACTCTTTTTAAAGAATTATGTTATCCAAAACATAGTAACAAAATGACATACAAAATATTGTATGATTACAAGAATAAATCGGAGTGTTTGTTTAGTGATGAATCACTTCTTTTTTGCAAAAATATTATACCATGGATGAGCTATTCTGTAGATATCATCGTATTGGATAGGGTAATTTTCTAAAACCTCAAAATTTGCTTCACTTAATAGTCCATTAATTTCTTCTGGTTCATAATAAGAATAATATTTTGGAAGATTACCATACCTTTCATCATTTTCTAAGCTCTCTCCCTTTCCGCCTTTTATGGATAAATACATAATTCCTTCTGGTTTTAATATTCGATAAGCTTCAGATAATGCAAGGGGAACATCTTTTTTTTCTAAGTGCAGCAAAGACGCAACACTCCAGATTCCATCAAACATTCCTGAAATGAATTTAAGCTCCCGCATATCCATCTTATTAAAAAAAGAATTTTGAGATTCTTTTTTTGCTAATTTAATTAATTTTTCTGATAAATCAATTCCATAAACTTGAAGTCCTCTTTCTTGTAAGTGTCTTGCTTGAACACCTGAACCGCAACCAATATCTAAAATATTTCCTTTAGGAACATAATTAACAAACTTTTCTAATTCATTCATTGGCACAAGCTCTTTGACTTTCTCTGCATATTCTTTTGCAGTTTTATTATATGTGTCAATAGTTATTTTATTGTAATCCATATATAATTAATCACATATTTCTTTAAAAATAATTATATGGTAAAAGATATATGAAAGAAGACAAATGTATTTTTTGTTATGAAAATATTCCAAAGGAAGAAATATTTTATGAAGATAATTTATTTTATTCAAGACTTGATAGATTTCCAGGTGGCCCAGGGCACATAGAAATCATTCCGAAAAGACATGTTCAATATTTATTTGATTTAAATAATGAAGAGAAAAAGCAATATTTGTTTTCTATTGAAAATACATGGAGCAAATTAAAATTAACAAACTTAGAAAAAGAATATTTGAATATGATTCCAGTAAATGAAACTTCAAAAAAATCTATTGAGCAAGCTTTACAAATATATAGATTGAATGAAAGAATTTTTCCAATTGATTCTCTTCAGGGCGTAAATAATGGCCCAGATGCAGGTCAAAGTATACATCATTTACATTGGCATATTATTCCAGCATTTCCAAATTTAATTATTCCCAGAGGAATTATGAATTCCGTTGAAGGATATATAGATTATACAAAATAATTTCTTTTTTATGTAATAATTTCTAGAAAATTTTATTTTATATTAGAATTTTTTAAGGCTTAGATTTTGCAGCAATCTTCTGATTGTAAAAAATCGTATACGCAAAAAAACTCAATAGAAAGAAAAATTTACAGAAATTATTCGTCGTCTTCGCCCGTCCACAAATCCATTTCTGGCAATTCAACATCTTTTCCTTTTGCTTTCAAGTAACCTTTAGCTAAAAGATAGAAAATTAATCCAATCGATTTTCCACTCTTGTTGTTTCCAATAATTACTTGGTTCGCACCGTGACTAAAGTTATTTGTTCCACAAACCATCATAACTTTTTTCTTTACATCAAGAGTATCTTTTAATGCATTTTTATCAAGCCATGCATCAGTAACAATTGTTAATTCAGTTTCCAAAAAATCAGCCAATTGAGTATTAGTCATAACACCTGCAGGATATTTCTTTGTAAAAGTTCTAATTCCAGTAAACTCTTCAAAAAGTTTAGCTGCTTTCCAACCAGATTGTCTCTTACAAACTAAGATAACATCTTGTGGCTCAAACTTAGATAAATATTCAATTCCTTTTTTTAATTTTTCATCAATTAAATCAGTATTAAAAATCGCAAGACCATCTGCTCTTCTTCTATAAACATATTTTTTCATGTCTGGTGTAACAACTCTTGTTCCAAGGTAAATTCCAGTTTTAACATATTCTTCAAGGTCAATTAACATATCAGCCTTCTTCTTAGAATCCTTAACTTCTTCTTTCATAGCTTCTAAATCCAAGTTACCTTCAACCTTTGATTTCAATTTAGCAGCTTTTTCCAAAAGAGCTTTCTTTTTGTCTTCAAGAGAAGTTTTTTCAGTAGCCAAAGATTCAGCTTCAGCAGCTTTTTCTAAAGCCTCGCCTTGTAATTTATCTTCAGGAATTTCAATAATTTCTTTTTCTTCTTTTGCCATATGAGTTTGTAATAAATTTAGTTTATAAAAGTTACTATGGGAAAAAATCTATATAAAAAATTTATTTATTTTATCTAAAAAAGATAATTTCAAACATAAATATTTTTAATACTATAAATTCCTTAATTTAAATGAGAGTTGCATATCTAAAAATAAAAAAAGATAAATTGGGACATACAACTTTTTACAAAGATAAAAAGCAGTCCAGATTTTTAACAAAAGTTTCTAATGAAGTGTACAAAAGATTTAATGAATGCAAAGAAAATAAAGTTCATTTAGATCCAGGAAAATACAACGGAAGATGTAATCATTGTTATTTTAGTTTGCATTGGGAAGCAATAAATTTCAATCCTGAAAATTCAAGACATATGGAGCATGAATGGAGAATGGCTTATGTAGATGATTACAAATATGCAACAGAAAAGATTAAAGAAGAGTTTCAAAATAAACCTTCTTTATTGGAAAAACTAATTTCAGTTTTCAAATAAAATGGATAACTACAAAAATATTGCAAAACGATTTTTAACTAAAAGAATTTATAATTGTAAACACGAATTTAATACAACCCCTGAACCCTTGACAAGGGAAAGTTTTTGTAATTATTGTTCAAAATTAAAAAGTTCAGTTGATTTCACAAGTGAACCTTTCCTTTATCTGAATTTGCAAACGGTAAAAGAATATCTTTTTGATTTGCAACAAAAATCTTTCAAAAGAAAAGTTTCAAAAATCGAAAGAATTGTCAAATGGAGACACTCAAAAATCCAATTTTAAAAAAACTTTCTAGAATTAAGAAAAACAATTAGGTTTCTTATTTTGAATTATTTTTGAGAAAAAATTTAAGATTTCATTTTGCCGTGTAGCATCGCTACATAAAAAATTAAATCTTGATATTTTAGCCAAAAAGAATCAAAATAAACTTTTTTCAATTTCAATTAATCGCTTAATCTTTGCTTCACGAACATCCCCAGTAATTCCACATTTGATAAAATCTGCTTGAAACCCAAATGCCAAATCTGCTAATATATTTTCCATTGTTTCTCCACTTCTATGTGAAAAAATCATTTTAATGTTATGTTCTTTTGCAAGTTCAACAACCTGTTTCACATCGACAAGTGAACCATTCTGATTTGGTTTCATGATTAATGCATTAACAGCTTTCATTTCAATTGCCTTCTTTAATCTATCATAATTTGTAACAGTTAAATCATCGCCCACAATCATGCACTTTCCTTCGACATTTTTTAATAATTTAGCATGGCTCAAAAAATCTTCTTCATCGAATGGATCCTCAACATAAATTAATCCAAAATTCTTAATCAAGTTTTGAATATACATTAATTGTTCTTCTGCAGTTCTATCTAACATAGGATTTTTGTAATGGTATTTTTTCCTTTTGTAAAAACTGCTAGATGCAACATCAAGTCCCATTGGTATTTTAGTTTCACTCAAAACATCCAAAACTTCCCTTTCATTAAGCGAAGTCATCCAAGCATTTTCATCATTTTTTGTTTCTTTAAATTTAGAGTCCTTTTTTTTCAAAATTTCACCTGCAATTTTTTTAGCATCAGTATTTTGTTTGAATCCTTCTATTGCTGAATTAGGTTTTGGAATTAAAAGAAACTCCTGAAAGTCTGGACGTTTATCATTAATTAATTCAGAATGTAATCCCCCTCCAATGCAGTTACCAACTAACTGAGGAATCTTTTTTGCTTTCGGATTAATTATTTGCCAAATTTCTTTTTTCTGTTCTTTTGCAATTGCTTTTAGAACAGCAGACTCAAGTGCAAAAAGAGTATTTGCTCCTATGTGTCCTTTCACAATATCTTCAACTCTACGCAAATCATCGAATTTTTCTATATATTCATTAGAAAAATAATTTGATAAATCACCAAGTGCTTTAACATCTCCTTCAATTGTTTTTTTGTAAGGCTTTGATTCATACTTCCCTTTTGATTTTCCGTTTGGAGCAGAAGAACTAAATTCACCAACACTCGTTTTTATTGTAACTTCAATAGTTTCATCTTTCCTAGAATCTTTAATTATTTTCCCTCTAACCTCTTTAATCTGCATTACTAAGAAAAAGATTATCAGTTAATAAAAGTTTGGAAATCTATCTTAAAATATGGTATTTCCAATTATAGAATTCATAAAAAGTCTCAAATTTTCCTTTTAATGGTTTTAATATAAATTTTTTTATTTCTTTTTTTGAAATTTGATTAGAAATATATTTATGATATAATTTTTCTCCTAACATATATCCTTGTTCATGAATTAAATCTTCTTCATTTCCTGAATCAAAATGTAATTTTACTGTATCAAAAATGTCCTTTATTGATTTTGAATTATCTAAAGAGTCTCGTTTTAAATTATTTTTTCTTTTTGAATCTACTAATTTTGAAGAAAAAAATCCAATCATTTCAGAAAGTGTTTCTCTTGCAAAATAATCTGCTGGATTATTTGCTCCTACTTTAAATTGTTCAAATAAAAAATGCCCATTTTCTTCAGCTAAAACACCCTCATTTAATGTTCTTGACAATATAATTGAATAATGAGGTAAAAATGCTGCAATATTATTTTTTTTCACATATTCAAATGTAAAAAAATGCGTCCCATCTATATTCAATGAATAAAAATTAAAATTTTTTCCAACGTAATATATTTCTGGAAGTTTCTTTACATCAAGATCCAGCTCATCCTCCAAATCAAATAAAATATCGTATACTTTTTGTTCAAGTTTTTTTTGAAAAGACTCACCCATTAAAATTAATATTTACAGTATTATAAAAATAAATATGTTATAAAAAATAACTATTCACGCTCATCAGAAAAATCAGAATCACTTTCTTCTTTATTAAATTCTATGAAAAATTGTTTTCCAATCAATTTGAGTGCTTTAGAATTTAATTCGGAGAATTTATTCGAGAATTATAGAAGAAATTATTCTCTTTCATCAGAAAAATCAGAATCACTTTCTTCTTCCATTTCATCTTCTGGTCTAGCAAGTTCCATAATTTCTCCTTCTTCAGCAATTTCTTTTTCTAATTCTTCTTCAGAATCTTCTTTAGAAGCATCACTAACTTTTGGAACTTTAACTCTTTTCAATGCACCTTCCTTCATCTTAGGCATAGGTTTTTTAATTGAAATAGGCAAAATATCAGAATTTAATTCAACTTCAGCAATTTTTAATGCATCAAAGTTTAATTTTTCCAAATCTTCTTGGTTAATCTTAATTAAAAGTGGAGCATTCATAGCAATTTGAAGTGCACGAGCACCTAAAATTCTTGCTCTTTCATATTTTGTAAATTTTTCGTGTTCCATTTTCAATAATTGTTAATTAATACGTCTTTTAAAACTTTCCCTTATTTAAAATTTACTTAAGGGCTTTATCAATTTTTTTATTAATCTCATCAGAAACTTTTGTTGCGATTTCAAAAACTCTTTTAATCTCGTCCATTTCTAATGGTTTACTATTACTTTTTTGTAAAGATGAAATAATTCCTTTGCTTGAACCCATAGTTACACGACATTCACTTATGTCTTCTTCTTCTCTAGTTGGGTCAACAATCAATGCATTTCCAATTTTATGCACACTAATTGCAACAGGAACATGATCTGTTAAAGGAAGACCTTCATCAGTCAATTCATCAAATAAAACTTTTCCTTCTTCTTTATCATATTTTGGAATCTTAGCTATTTTCATTGCAGCAATAGCACCAATCGTTGCAGCATCCATTAAATTCCCATCATCATTAATTGAATAAACA
This sequence comes from archaeon, assembly GCA_009992215.1. GTDB lineage: Archaea > Nanobdellota > Nanobdellia > Pacearchaeales > GW2011-AR1 > GW2011-AR1. Next base: position 39,147 of record JAACWB010000009.1, on the reverse strand, counting down.
TCTACAAATACAGTCCAAACCTTTTCTCCAGGAATAATGCATAATTTATCAAAATCAACAAAACCAGATTCACGTAAACCTCTATCAGTTACACGTCCAAGTTCAATAGCATCAAATCTTGGAGGACCAGATTCAAATCGCGGTGAACTTAAAGGTAATAATTCAGCAGTAACCATCAAGTTTCCTTTTGTTGGAGAATCCGCATATGGTTCGCTAACACCCATTTTAACACCAACAATAACTTCAGTTTTACCTAATTTCACTCTAACAGAACCTTCCGCTTTACATGAAACTCCTTTCTCAATAACTAGTTCTCTAAAATCTTCAGTATTTCTACCATCGAATCTTTTTCCTTCTTTTAAGTATTTTCTAATTCTATCTGCAGTTGTATTTGGTGTTGTTCTTACTTTATCCATTTTATTTTTTATCTCCTTCTATAAAATCTTTTAATGCCTTTTTTTGAATTTCTAAAATATTTTGGCATGCAACTTTTGCCATGTCAACAGCTTCTTGTAATTGTTTAACTCCAATTTTTCCATCTAATTGCATATGTGTTACTTTTCCAGATGGAGTCATTGAAATTGGAATATCTGTTGGCCCTTCACCTTCGTGATAATCTTCTTCTTCTTTAGTTAAATCAACAACCATTGTTTTATCAAGTTTTCCAATTGAGATACTTGAAACCATTTCTTTCATTGGAATGCCAGCGTGAGCAAGTGCCATAGCAGCAGCATTAATTCCTGCGCATCTTGTTCCAGCATCAGCTTGTATAATATTAATGTGAACATCAACCACTTGACCAGGGTATTTATCTAACATTAAAACAGGTTCAAGAGCCCATTTAGTGATTTCACTAATTTCCATTGCTCGACGATTTCTTCCAGGCCTAATTCTGTCAGATACTGAAAAACTAAGCATATTATATTCACATCTAAGTTGACCTGTTCTAGGATCTTGTTGGTGTTGTGGGTGCATTTTCTTTGGTCCATAAACTGCTGCAATAGCAATTGTTTTCCCTTGTTGAAACATAGCACTACCATCAGCATTTGGAACAACTCCAACTTTTGCTTTAGTTTCTCTTAACTCTGTTAATTCTCTTCCATCAGGTCTATTAAATTTTTCTGCCATTTTATTCTTTATTCTCCTTAAACCATTTGTCTACTGCTTCAGTTAATCCTGAAACATATGAATTTTCAGCTACAAAAAGAACTGCTCTCTTTGCATAAAGTTCAGAACTAATTGTTTCACCTTTAATCAAAACAAATCCATTTTGACCAACAGTAACATCACAACCAGTATTGTCTTTAATTAATTTTATCATACTCCCTTCTTTTCCAATAATTCTTGGAACTTTGTTTGGATTTACTTCAAAAATAATCCCGTCTTCAATTTTTCCAAGTCCCCTTGACTTCAAACTTAAATCAATTCCTCTTTTGTTAATTGACCATATTTTAGCAAGAACCATGTCATCAATATCTAAAACTTCTTCCATTGCATCTTTGTTTACAAATCTTGGAACTTCCATTAAAGACAAGAATGCAGAGTCAGCATAACCAATATCAATTAGCCAACCATTAGCTGTAACATTTTCAACTTTACCAATTACAATATTTCCTCTTCTTGGGCTGTAAACTCCTGATAAAGGAATAACTTTTATTAAATTATTTTGCTCTTCAGCTAAACCATATCTCAAAGAATAAATCTTTCCTTCTTTCTTTTCTGTGTTTTCTCCAGGCAAATATTCGTCGCCATCAATGATGATCTCTCCTGGAATTACTACTTTTCTATCCATTTTACTATTATAAGTTTATTTGTGTCCTTTAAAAATATTTGGGTCGTTTGTCAAATATTTTTTAGAAAAATTGTTTATTCCTTTATTTCTTCCGTGATTTCCTTTAGGAAATTGTACGCATGAAATTTCTCTATTGAGAAATTTCTTCGGCCAAAGCAGAACCATGCGTAACAGCATTAAGTTTTTCGTAAAAATCAATTAAGATTCCTGCGGGAATATTAACAATAGCTTCTAAACTACCATCACTTAGCCAATTTTCTCTTTCCTTGTATTGGGCTAAAATTCCATAAGCTTTTCCTGTTTGAATTGCCGGAACAGTTACTTTAATTTTTCTAGTTTCAATTTTAATAGGAATAACTTTACTAAGTGAATCCAAAATATCTTGAATTTGATTTTCAACTGGCATATTCTTAATGTGAACATGTGCTTCCTTAAGCGCAGATTTTATTCTCTCAGGAGAAATTGCTCGACCAGATTGTGGATCCATTGCATTAGTTGCTAAAAAGTCAACAACTTGTTTAACTTTTTTCTCTTGTTCTTCATCTCGATGATCTTGATCAACCAAAACTTCACCTTTCTTCACGATTTCTTTACCTATTTCTAAAGAGTCATCAGTACCAAAAGCAACTTCAAGTTCTTGCTTTGATGCAACGTCCCCTCTTTTAATATTTGTAAAAACTCTATCTCCTAAAACTTCCAAAAAATCAGATTCCCCTTTTCTAAATTTCAAGGCTTCATCCATATCAACCAAAATTTCAAATTCAATTCCGCCTTTTTTTAATCGTGCTGTAGTATTTCCCATTTTATTTTAACTCCAATATTTCTTTACCTTCTAATCTTTTTATTTTTTGCTCTTCATTTTCAATATAAGCAACTTCAAATTTATCTAAATCAAATTTATCGTCCTTAATTTCTTTAAAAATTTCTACAGCCAATTTTATTCCTTGTTTTAGAGTCAAATCTTTTTTGTATTTTTCTCTTAATTTTTCTTTTAACTTAGAATCATTTTCTCCAATAGCATTTGCATAATATTCAAAATAATTTCCAGTAACGTCACTAACATAGACTTTTCCTTTACCATCTTGCATTCCAAGAATCATCATTGAAACTCCAAAAGGTCTAGCTCCACCATATTGTGTGAATTGTTGTTTTAATGAAGAAATTTCTTTAATCACAAGTTCTGGTTCAATTTCAGTGTCGTAAGTCATTCTGTGTTGTTGTGAAAGAACTTGAATCTTATCAATTAAAACTCTGGCATCTGAAACAATTCCCGCAACACTACATATAATATGTGAATCAATTTCATAAATTTTTGAAGCAGATTCTTTAACGATTAATTTATCCTCAATTCTTTTGTCAGCCAATATAAAGATTCCATCTTTGCATCGCATTCCAATTGATGCAGAACCAAGTCTTACAGTTTTTTCAGCGTACTCAACTTGAAGTAGATGACCTTCTGGTGTGAACATTGTAGCTGTTCTATCATACCCCATTTGTTGATGTTGCATATCTATTGGCATGTCCATTTTAGAATTTCCTATATTAATTTTTAGCCCGCCAGATTTAAAAGGTTTTTGGAGAAAATTATTTTCGCAGTCCTTTTAGAGTTCCACTAACTTTCAAAATTTTTATTTCTTCAGGCCAAAGTAAAAAAGCTGCCCTAACTTTTTCTAAACTTTTTCTATTTATTGAAAGAATATTTTCTTCAATCCAAATTAAAACAGTTTCACTTAAACCCAAAGTTCCAATAAATTCTTTTATTGCCAAAGGAACATTTTTTTTGAGTTGTTTTCCTTCAAGTAATAAGTATCTTTTATCTTCCTTGTGACTTGGTTTTAGAGCTTTCATTTTATGTATTTTTTATAATATTCATAACCCACTATTATAGTATAAGTTACAGCAATTATAAATATATAATCTTCTAATGGTATGTATCCTAAAAAAATTCCAAGGGTCCCTTTTCCTGGATAAAACCAATGTCCTTTCCAAACAGCAAAATTATCCCAAGCTGCTCCAAAAATTAAAACTGAAGCATATAATGCAAACATCTGCAACTTATTTTCAAATAATTTTATTTTTCCAAATTTATGGAATAAAAAAGTTATTACAAAAATTCCAATTTCAATTAAAAGATATTCCATATGCTAATCAAGAAAGATAACTTTATATTTTTACTTATTCATATTAAAATTATGGAGTTGATAATGTCTGTAATTTATGATACAATAAAATTAATCTTTTTTTTATTTACAATAAGTGCAGGGGTTGGTTTTTTTAGAACATATATTTCAGAACAAAAAATAAAAGAAACTCTTTTAATTAAACATGGTTTCAAGGGACATTTATTTGCATCTCTCTTGGGCTCAGTTACACACTTTTCTTCAAAGTCTTCAATAAAACTTTTCTATAATTTTTTAGAATCAGGGGTTCCGCTTGGAGTTTCTTTGTCTTTTCTTATTGCTTCCCCAATTGTAAATGAATATGTGGCAATATTAATGCTAGTTTTCTTTGGTTGGAAAATTACTTTGGCCTATGTTTTCATTGGAATTTTCATCGGCACTTTTGCGGGGTTAATTTTATCTAAATTTAATTTGGAAAAATATCTCTACAAAAAAATGAAAGGAAAGTTGGTAGAATTAGAAAGAAAAACAACAATAAAAAACAGAATAAAAATTGGTTTAAATGAAGCATTAACAATTCTAAAAAAATTATGGATTTTCTTAGTTTTAGGTATTTTTCTTAATGCTGGAATTAGATATTATTTTACTGGAGAAGGGATTTTAAAAATAGTTAACAGCGTCGGGATTTTTGGTGTTCCAATTGCAATTTTAATTGGTGTTCCTTTTCCTGGAAGTGGGGCTGCAATAATTCCAATTGCTGTTGCTCTATTTGAAAAAGGTATTCCACTAGGAACTGCGTTAGGTTTTTTAATGGCCGTTGTAGCACTAAGTCTTAGAAGAGCAAAAGAATTAAGAAAAATAATGGAAATGAAATTAATTATTTTGTTTTTCACAATAATTATTCTTTCAATTATCTTAATTAGTTACGCAATTAATTTTATACAACTGTTTTAAAACAAACTTATTTAAACCATTTCTTATTATTTTAATTAAAGAGGAAACTAATATGGAAATCTGTTGTGTGGGAGGATTTGAAGAAGTAGGGAAAAATATGACTGCTGTAAAAGTAGGCGAAGATGTTTTCTTATTTGATATGGGATTTTATTTACCTGGAGTAATTGAATTACAAGAAGACCCAAATGTAGAATATACAACAAGAGGGCTTAGAAGAGTTGGAGGAATTCCTGATGATCGTGTTTTGGATAAAAATGGATGGCGTGAAAAAGTTAAGGCAATTTTTATTTCTCATGCACACCTAGATCATGTTGGAGGAGTTCCTTTTTTAGCAGATAGATATCCAGGGGCTACAATTTTTGGAACACCCTTTACTATGAAAGTATTAGATTCACTCTTAGAAGACGCACACATTCACATTTCAAATGAATTAAAAGTTGTTCAACCAAATTCAACACATGATATCAAAAATGCAAAGGGTAATATTAAAGTAGAATTTGTTCATGCAACACACTCAACAATTGATTGTGCATATATTGCACTTCATACAGATGAAGGTGTTTTCTTTTATGCACTTGATTTAAAATTTGATAATCATCCAACAATGGGTGCTCCACCAAATTATTCCAGATTAAAAGAAATTGGAGACAACGGAGTAAAACTTTTGATAGTTGACTCTCTTTATTCTGGAACTGAAAAAAAACCAGGTGGAGAAAAAATTGCAGAACATTTACTTGAAGATGCATTTTCAAAAGCAAAACCCGGAAAAGACAAAGCATTTTTTATTACAACTTTTTCAAGCCATATTGAAAGATTAAACAACATTGTAAAATTTGCAAAGAATACAAACAGAGAAATTATTTTTCTTGGAAGAAGTTTAGCAAAGTACGTTGATTGTGCAATAAAAGTTGGAAAATGTCCTTTTCAAAAAGATATTAAAGTGATAAAATACCGTGGGCAAATCAATTCAATTTTAAAAAGAATTCAAGAAAATCGTGGAAAATATTTAGTTGTTTGTACTGGACACCAAGGGGAAAAGAATTCAATTTTAGATAGAATTGCAAGAGGAGACACACCTTTCAAATTTCATGAAGGAGATAATTTAATCTTTTCTTCAAGCGTTATTCCAACAGAAGTTAATATTATTGCAAGAAAAAAATTAGACGAAAAATTAAGAAGAATTGGAGTTAAACTTCAAGCAGATGTTCATGTTCATGGACATGGTTCACGGGAAGACTTACGTGAAACACTTGAATTACTTCGACCAAAACATGTAATTCCAGCACACGGTTCCCTAGAACAAGAAACACCAATGATTGACCTAGCTAAAGAATATGGATACAAATTTGGTGAAACTTCACACTTAGCTTCTAACGGAAAATTCTTTGATTTTTAATTATATTTTTAAATCACAACTTCTTATTTAATTCATGACAAAAGAGGAAGATTACTTATTATCCAATCAAGAAATTATTGGTGGGCTAAAAGCAGCAATATTTCGAGGAGAATCTCTTAAAGATGCAATGATGAGTTTTTATCAATCTGGTTATGATAAATCTGAAATTGAACAAGCTGCAAGAGAATTAATGGCAGAACAAAGTTCTAAAAAAGAAGAACTTCAACCAGGAAAAAGAAATGTTTCAGTTGAAGAAAAAAAAGAAGAAAAACCAGTAGAAAAAAAGTTAATCCCTCCAGTTAAAGTTGAAAAACCAGAGGAAAAAAAAACTTTAATGCCTGAACCAATTGTATCGAATTCAAAAACACTTCCCCTACCAAAGATTCCACAAAAAATTTCTTCTTATGGAAATAAAGAAATGGAGCCTCCAAAAAGCAAAGGACTAACAATTGCATTAATTTTTATTCTTTTAATTTTGGTTGGACTCTTGGCTTCAATATTTTTATTCAAGGTTGAATTAATAGATTTTTTCAACAATATGTTTAGTTAAAATGAGTTTAATTTATGAACCCGCGGAAGATTCTTACTTGCTTTGTCATGTTTTAGAAAAAGAATTACCTCTTTTATTAAAACAAAATCCTAATTTAAAATTTTTAGAAATTGGTGTTGGGAGTGGAATTCAACTCGAAACTGCAAAAGAAATTGGAGTAAAAAAAGAAAATATTTTTGGAGTTGACAAAAACATGGAAGCGGTTAATCATTGCAGGCTTTTAGGTTTTGAAGTTAATGAATCAGACTTATTTGAAAACGTGGTTCAGAATTACGATGTAATTGTTTTCAATCCCCCTTATCTCCCAGAAGACTCTCTTGAAGATGAAGAATCAAAATTAATTACTACTGGGGGCGTTAAAGGTTCAGAAGTCATTAATGAATTCTTAATACAAGCAAAAGAAAGATTAAATAAAAAAGGAAAAATATTTCTTTTGATTTCTTCCTTAACAGAAGGAATTAACTATAACGGCTGGAAGAAAAAATTAATTGGTGAAAAAAATGTTTTTTTTGAAAATTTAAGGGTTTATTCATTATCCTTTTAACACAGAAATTATTAAAACCCCAATAATTCAAATATTTCCATGTTAAAGGAAATCTTAATCTTATCTGGAATTATGTTTTTGCCATTTATAGAAATTAGGTTGGCAATTCCTGCCGGAATTTTAACTGGACTTTTAAATTTGCCTTTTGGTATTAGTTTGAAAGGATTTGGATTTCCCCCGTTATTTGTATTTTTCTTAGCTTCAGTTATGGGTTTCTTGTTAGCATTTATTCTATTTAATTCGTTACATTTTATAGACAAACCACTAAAAAAATCTAAATTTGGAAAAAAATATTTGAAATTATTAGCTCATGCCCAAAATAAAATTAAACCTTATGTTGACAAATACGGACTTTTTGGTTTAGCATTTTATATTTCTCTTCCAATTCCCGGAAGTGGAATTTACATGGGTAGTTTAGGTGGATACGTTATAGGAATGGAAAAAAAGAAGTTCTACATGGCAGCATTAATGGGTTCAACCTTCGCAGCACTTATTGTAACAACTCTAGTGGTCTTAGGGAAGATGGCATTTTAGATTCAACAAATAATTACATTTGGAAATTTTTTATCTATTTCAATTGCTTTGTACATAAAACTTTCAAAGTTCTCTCTTTTCTTCCATTCTTTTTCCAATGCTTTCATGAATTCATAATTTTTAGAAATAAATCCAACAAGTTTTGATTTTAGTTGTTTATGAAAAAGATTTTTCAAGGGAGAATAAAATAAAATTAAATGGTCTATTGATTCCATCAGAGAAGCTTTCATTCCTTCTGAAAAATTAATTTGTTTTAATTTATCTCTATAATATAAATGGGTTAATTCATGAAGTAATAAATATTTCAAAACTTCTTTTGCTTCAATGTTCTTTATTGGTTCTCTAAAGCAATAAATAAAAATTTCTTTTCCAGAAGTAACATCTGCTAATCCCCCAATAGTTGGAGAAATATAACATTTTTTGTTTTGCAATTTTATTCCTAAAATTTTAGAAATTTCTTTTTCATAATCCTTTTTTATTTCTTCCCATATTTTATGGAAATCCTTTTTTGTATCCAATAAGTCTTTTCTCTTTTCTTTGTAAAGGTTTTGAACATATTTTCCTATTGATTTATTCTCAGATTTTAATTGTAATGCTTTTTCTCTTATAGGACCAAGCATATGTTTAATTCCACTCTCTTTAATTTTTGGAGAATTTTCTTCTGCTTTATAACTTATATGAAAGTTTAGTTTCATTTCTCTAACCTCTTTATCTTTTCTTTCAATTCTTTTTTTAGTTTCGAAGAAATCTTTTTCCAATCTTCTTTTGTTAACTCATAAAAATTTACATCATGTCTCTTACCTGTTGCTTGCGATGTTGACCAACGAATCTTTTTTTCTTTAAATTTGAAACCTAATTTTTTTATTGCTTCGTTTGAAGGAAGATTGTCTACAAAAACATCACTTATTATTTTTTCCATATTCATTTCGTTAAATACATATTTTAACATAGCAATTTTTGCTTCATGCATATATCTTTTTCTTCTATAATCCTTATGAATCATAGAACCTGTAATTAATTCTTTTGTCCAGTTATTTATCGAATGCAAAACAACATCACCAATTATTTTTCCAGATTCTTTTAATTCAATAAAAAAATATAATATTTGGGGTTTTTCTTTTTTCCATTCTTCTTTTGCTCTTTTAATTTTTGATTTAACATATTCTTTATCTAGGGGCCATTTAAAATCCTTCATCATACTGCATGTTTGAAAATTATTAACACAATCATAATACTCTTTCCAGTCACTCATTCGTGGTTTTCGTAAAATCAATCTTTCAGTTTCTAATTTCATTTCTCTAACCTCTTTATCTTTTCTTTCAATTCTTTTTTTAGTTTCGAAGAAATCTTTTTCCAGTCTTCTTTTAGAAGACCAAAAATATATTCATCATGGATTTTTCCTGTTGAAGTACAAATTGATTGTTTTCTAAGTCTTCCTTCTAATTTATATCCTATTTTCTTTTGAACAGAGATCGAAGGCTTATTTTCCACAAAAATGGGAGATAACAATTTTCTTAATTTTAATTCATTAAAAGCAAATTCATTAACTGCAATTTTCGCCTCAAGGATATATCCCTTTCTTTGATATTTTTTATTAATCCAAGAACCAGTTTCTGCAGTTTTATGTTTTTTTCTTAAATTATTTATACTAATTTCACCAATAACTTTATTTTCTGATTTCACTTCAATACTAAAAATATAATTAGTTTTCTTTTCTTTTTTCCATTCTTTCATAATTACTTTAATTTTTTCAAGAATGTCCTCTTTTGATATTGGATATTCAAAGGGAATTACTTTTTTTAATAATTCTTTATCATTCAGACCTTCAAGCAAATCCTTCCAGTCACTCATTCGTGGTTTTCGTAAAATCAATCTTTCAGTTTTTAATTTCATTTCTCTAACCTCTTTATCTTTTCCTTCAATTCTTTTTTTAGTTTCGGAGAAATCTTTTTCCAATCTTCCTTGAAAAGTCCAAATGAATACATTGTCACATATGTTTTAGTTGTGGGGTTAAACCATTCTTTTTTCATAATTCCTTCTAATTTCATTCCAAACTTTTTCTGGATATTCTGCGACTTAAGATTAAATGAAGTAACTTCTGATTTCAATTTTCTTAAACCTAATCCATTGAAAGCAAAATCATTAATTGCAATATTGGCTTCTGTAATATATCCACTTTTTCTAAATTCCCTTCCTACAAAACCACTCAATTCAGCAAGCCCATGCAAAGTGTTTATTTTTTTAATTGACATTACACCAATAGATTTTTTGTTTTTCTTTAACTGAATTACAAAAGTAAATCTCTTTTTCTCTTTCCATTGTTTAGACCATTTTAGGACTATTTCTTTACATTCTTTTTTCGTTATGGGCCATTTCATCCACAGATTTTTTGCAATATCTTTGTCTATCAAATTGTAAAAAATTTCAATATCATTTTCTTTAATTTTCCGCAAAATCAATCTCTCTGTTTCCAATTTCATTTCTCTAACCTCTTTATCTTTTCTTTCAATTCTTTTTTTAATTTTGGAGAAATCTTTTTCCAGTCTTCTTTGAATAATGCGAACCACTTCATATCCACATATTTTTTTAAATAAGGATTATAATTTTCTTTTCTAAAAATTCCTTCTTCTTTCATTCCAAATTTCTTTTGAAGGTTTAAGGACCCCGTATTAAAAGTCGCAACTTCAGATTTCAATTTTCTTAGTTTTAACTCATCAAAACAAAAATCAAGAAGCTTAATTTTTGTCTCCATTAAATAGCTTTTACCTCTATCTTTTTTGAAAATCCAATATGATAATTCTCCTGTTTTATTATAATCATCAATATTTTTTATCCCTGCTAAGCCAATTATTTTTCCTATTTCTTTTAATTCCAAAACAAAATAATAAGAAAGCTTTTTTTCACATTCAATTATCCACTCCTCCACAAAGTAATCAAAATTTTTTTGTTTTAGAGGATATTCTATAAAATAATTCTTTATTGAAAGAATATCTGAGTTATCTTTCATTATTTTTGAATCCTCTTTTTTAATTTTCCTTAAAATCAATCTTTCAGTTTCTAACCTCATAAAATTAATAATCTTTAATCAAATATAAACTTTCTCAATTTTATAATTTTGATTTATTTTTGTATTTAGATGCCGTTAAAAAATTTAGTGGTGTAGCAGTACTACATGAGAAATTTATTTAACAAGTATAAATCAAAAAGAAACAAAATTACCTTTTCAAATCTTTCCAACTCCGCCTCTTCTTAATTAAGCTTTGAAGTTGCCAGTGTTTGTCTTCAAGTGTTGGTCTATTTTCTTTGTAAAAAACCCCTGTATAAATTTTGTCACCCTTCTTGATTCCATTGTAATCCCAAGTGGACGCTAATTTCATAGCAGAATTAAAATCATGAACATCATGCGATTTTGGAATTTCATGTAATATTTCTTTGTATCCTTTATCAGGATGAAAAATTATACATGGTTGAATTATTTCAATGAACTTAAATCCCTTGTGTTTTTTAGCTTCGTCAAAAACCCATTCAACTTGTTTCACGTCAGCAAAAACCCTTGCAACAAAAGAACAGTTTGCATTAAGTAAAAGTTTCAATGGATTTAGTGGTTTAGCATAAGCTCCTTCAGGAGTTGTTTTATCAGTAAAACCAATTTCACTTACAGCAGTTGGTTGTCCAACAGTAAGGGCAAAAACTTGATTATTGTGAACAGTAAAAGTAATGTCAACATTTTCCCTTGCAGCATGAATCAAGTGACTAATCCCTTCCGAATAAGTTGCCCCATCTCCTCCAAAAGCATAAATATCCAAATTTGGATTCCCCATTTTCATTCCAAGGGAAGTTGGAAGTTCTCGACCATGAAGAGTATTCAAGCCATTCAAATTAACATAATCAAATATTTTTCCTTGACAACCAATTCCAGAACAAATTGCAAAGTCTTCTTTCTTCTTACCTCTCGCTAATTCCTTTGTCAAATAATTCTTAAAACCAGCAAGTATCTGGTAATTAAAACATCCAGGACACCAAGTCATTGTTGTCGAAGTATTTATGTTTGTATCTTTTTTCATTTTATCAATCTCAATTTTAATTCTTCGCATTTTTCCCCATGGAAAAAATTATTTTTTTTGAAAAAGTTCAATGTTTTTTTATTATAACATCCATAAGTAATAATTGATCTTAATTTTCTTTTTTTGCTTTCTTTAATGAACTCATTTAATAATAATTTTCCAATTCCTTTTGATCTCAATTTTTTTTCAACGCCTATTTCCCACAAATAACCTAAATCTCCAGTTACTCTTTCTCCTAAAATAAATCCAACAATCTTTTTATCTTCTTCTGCAACAAGGAACATTTGTTTCTCTTTGATAAAGGCGTTAAACCATCTTTCACTTGGTGCCCTATCTCCTCCGGTAACTCTTAATTCTTCTACATCTGCTATCTTTCTAATTTGTTCAATATCTTTCTTTGTCGCTTTTCTTATTTTCATTTTAATTCTTTCTCCATTATGTGAATCTTAGATTCAAATCCTATTTTATCATAGAATTTATGTGCTTTAAAATTAACTTCAAAAACATCAAGCATGATTTTATCAATTTTTCTTTTTTTACAAATCTCTTCTAATTTTTTAAATAATAATTTCCCAATACCTTTCTTTCTAAATTTCTTTATTACATACATATTATTTACCCAGCAATATTGTTTTTTCTCATCACCATAATTAATTCCATACGGCTCTTTTTTTGAAAATAAAACTTCTAAAAATCCCATAACTTGTCCGTCTAATTTTGCCATAAACACTTCTTTTTCTTTTATCTCTCTTGTAATTACCTTTTTCAATTCAGATTTTTTGTCAACAGGTTCTTTTTCAATTTTACAAATTTCTTTTATTCCTTCTATAATAAAATCAATATCTTTCAATGTCGCTTTTTCTATAATTATATTTTTCATTTCAACTCGTGTAATATTTCCTCTATTTTATCTGTATTTTCAAAATGATCAAAATCTTTTTTAATAATTATTTTTGCATTTAAACTTTCTTCAAACTTTTTCCATTCTCTTTCAGAAACAAAAGGGTCATTACTTGAAAAAATACAAGTAATTTTTCCAGTGTGGTCAAGCACCCTTTCAAATTCTATCTTATTATTAACCCAAGGGTGAGCAATTTTTAATTCTTCTGAATCAAGACCAATTAAGTCAAGCCAAGGTGCAACAAATACACAACCCCCAACTCTTACATGTTTATGACTCTTTTCTAAAAATCTCATGATTGTTTGACATCCAACGCTATGTCCAACAAAAAAAGTCTTTTCATCAATTTCTTCAATGTTTTTCTTCAAATAACCAACCCATTCTTCAATTGTAGGTTTACCGCTGTTTGGCATATCAAACGCAACCACTTCATATCCATGCTTAGGAAGTTCAGCCTCCAACCATTTAATCCAAGGCATATCAGAATCCATTCCCCAACCATGTATTATGTAAACTTTTTTATTCATTTTATAAATTTCAAAACTTCATTTAATTTTTTTCTTTTTCTTTCAACTGATTTATATCCTTTTTTTGGGTATCCTATTAAAATTCCTGCGACCAATTCTTTATCTTTAACTTTTGTAATTTTATTAATTTCTTTTTCTATTTTTCTAAAACTTCCCATCCAGCAAGTACCTAAATTTTCTTCAACTGCAGAAAGCATTAAATTTTCAATTGCAGCCGCAACACTCAAAAATCTATTCATTCTAAGAAATTCATCTTTTTCTTTTGGAATATAAATTAAAATAATTGTTTTGCAATTTCCTAAATTTCCGTAGAAAGTTTTAGCTATTTCTTTTATTTTTTTTTCAAGTGTTTCAAAATCTTTTTTTTGTGTAATTAAAAGTTTGGAATGTTCTCTACGAATTTTATCAGTAATTTTTTCATTATCAATTACATGAAATTCCCAAGGCTGACTATTAGCAGCAGATGGCGCTTTTACAGCATCAGAAATAATTTTATTAATAATTTTTCTTGGAACCCTCTTTGATTCAAATTCTCTAATACTATGTCTGTCATTTATTGCTTTTTTCAATTCCATTTTACTTCCTAAACCTCCTATCTAATTCAATTTTCAATTCATCAGATAAAAATGGTCTAGCATCATATCTTAAAATTTTGTCTTTAATCAATATTCCCGTGTTTTCTCTAATGACATCACAAAGTTGTCCTGTGGAATTATTTTCAACAGCCACAATCTTTTTCTTGCTCTTTAACAATTTCTCAACCCCTTGAGGGAAAGGTTCAATGTATAAAATTTGAATTGCACAAACATCTTTTCCTTTGATAGCGTCAATTATAGCTCCTTTTGTTGAACCCCAAAATACAATCGCATTCTTTGAATTCTTTTTTCCATAAATTTTGTAACCCTCAAATTTTCGACAAGCCTTTCTCATTTCATTCCATCTCTTCTTTCTCTCTTCAACATTCTTTTTTACAATCTTAGCATCTTCAGTACCGCTACCAGTCTTTGGATCTTTTTCATAAGAGTTATATCTTCCAAAAGTTGTCATTTTGTTTGACTTTGTAATAATTGGGGTGTGTTCAGTTGTGTAAAAACTTTCAGCGAGGTGCTTGTCAGACATAAAAATTCCTGGAACCTTAAACTTTTGTGTCAAGTAAAACATTTGTGAAATTAATTCTTGTGTTTCAACAGGGTCTCCAGGTGCAAAAACTAAACGAGGAAATTCTCCGTGTCCAGAATGTCGAGCCATATGTAAATCTCCTTGAGCATTATATGTTGCAACTCCAGAGGCCGGTCCAGCTCTTTGAGCCAAATAAAATATCAAAGGAATTTCAGCAATTCCACACATACTAAGTGCCTCAGTCATCAAAGCAAAACCTCCTCCGCTAGTACCAATCATTGTTTTAGCACCAGTAATCGCAGAGCCAGCCCCAGCATTAGCAACAGCAATCTCATTTTCAAGTTCTAAAACTAAAATATTATTCTCCTTTTGTCTCTGAGCAAGTTCTCCTAAAACTGCAGTTGAAGGTGTCATAGGATAAGCAAAATAATTATCAATTCCAGATTTAATAGCACCCTCTGCTAAAGCAATACTTCCACTTGAAAAAGTTCTCTTCTTTTTCTTAACTTTATTTACAACAAAACTTTCTTGAATACATTCATATCCTGCCTTAGCTTCCTTTAAGTTTTCTTCATATCTTTTCTTAAGCAACTTTAATCTTTTATCGAGTAAATTAAATGAAAGCCCAAGTGATTTATACATCATCCCAGCAAAAAACATGTTCTCATGTTTTCCGTCAATAATAACCCCGTTTTTCTTCAAATTCTTCTTATGTTTTTCAATTGTCTTATCATCAAGTGCAACAATTATGTCATACTTGGATTCATGCGAATGAACAGGTTCATCTGAAAATGTCAAAACATTAAATCCATGTCCGCCACGAATTAAACTTTGATAATCTCGATAATAAAAAACATAATAACCTTCCTCAGCCAAAGACTCTGCTAAAATGTGAGTTAAAATGTTTGTCCCTTGTCCAGCTTTACCACCAAAAAGAATATTATATTTCATTTAATCACCTTTAATTAAAATAAAGGAAACTTAATTATAAAGGTTTTGGAGTATATGAAAAACTAAATGGATTCAGTCCTTTCAAAAAATCAAATAAACTAAATTCTTCATCAACCTCTCTTTCTTTTTTTACTAAATTCAAATATTTATTTCCTATTTGTTTTGCCTTTTCAAAATCTCCTTTAACAGAATATCTTCTAATTTCCATTAGATATCTATCTCTTTTTTCATGTCCATATGTAAGTGCAATATCTTTTGCAATACTAACTAATTCTTCATCTTGACTAAATCTAGAAATTGTTGACATCTCCTTCATTGTTTTTTCTCTACCTTCCCTTTTGCAATAATACTTCAAAACTTCAAAGTTCATTTTACTAATATTTTGATTACAATCATAAGAAGTTTTTTCTAAATATTTCAATGAATCTCCCAAATTTTGTTTTGAACTAATTTTTAGTAATTCATTAAATGTTTTTTTATTTTCAATCCAAAGGGAAATATTTTTTATATTTGAAAGATTTTCCTTAGAATTATTTTTTCCCGTTTCTAATATATCATAAAAATTATTTTTGTCTCCCTTCCATTTTATTATTTCCCCAATAAAATTCATCTTGTCAAATCTATCTTCAATTGTAAGTCCACGAGAGAATTTTGCAACTTCAATAATTGCTTTTGGTTCTTTAATAGAATTTACAGTTTCAGTTAATGCAAAAATAGAAGAACGTAATCCTTTCCTACCTTGAAGATAACTAATTAATTCAACAACATTTTTATCTCTCCAAGAATTGGTAACTTCATAAAATATTCCTTTGTTAAGTGAATCTTCTTGAAGTTTAACTAAACTATTCAAAATAGATTCTTTTCCCTCAAGAAATTCATATTTTCCCATTAATTTTTTTAATATCCTTAAATCATCAAATTTATCTGAAATTTCACGAACGGTTTCTGAAATTGAAGTAATATCAATTTGTTTTGAGTATGATTTCATAATTTCTAAAAAATCTTTTCCTTGGTAAAAATTATCTTCCCCAATCACAAGTCCAACTTGAGTCAAAACAGAATATAATCCATGAGTTCCAAAATGAGGATTCAAAAAATTCATAATTTCTTCCTTGTGGGGTTTGTTTTCAAGAATTTTTTCCAAAATGCTTTTAGAATCATCTCTTTTAGAAATTTCTTTTATTGCTTGATAAAAATCTCCTCCTTCAGCTACAGCTGTAAGTTTATCATCTTCCATGTTTTGTGATATTTTCAATAAATCGTGCATAAATCTTTCTTTCATAGGAGGTTTACTCGGTAGAATTCGCTTATAAAACTTCTCAATATAACTATATGTTTATTCTCGTTTAATCTTAACCCACATATAATCAGGAAGTTTTATTTTTTGTTTTGCAATTTCGCTCTTTGGGTGAGGAACTGCTTGAAATAAATAAACTGCTTGCCCAAATAAATTCTTTTTCAAAAAAAGGGTTTCCCACTTTTCATTTTGAAGATAAATTCCCATATAATCTGCCAATTCAAAAATATTATACTCTTTTCCTTCTTTTTCTTTGGACCAAAAAATAGGTAAAAAGCCCCTGCTTGTTGAAACCTTGTAAGAAAGATTTTCTAAATCCATAGGTATCCTACTTTATTTAATCTTTTAAAGACTTTTATTATTCAGAATATTAATTAAACATAATACAACTATTATGAATACATTCAATTTTATTATCTTCACAAAATTTTATTGCTTTTTCAGATTCAGAACCAGGTTGCATCCAAACTTTTGGAATCTTTAATTTTTTTACTTCTTCTAAAACTTTTTCAGTAATTTCTGGCGGAACAACAAAAACAACAAAATCAATTTTAGCATTAATCGACTTTAAATTTTTGAAACTTTTGAGTTCCAAAATCTTGTCTTCATTAGGATTAACAGGGTAAACTGTGTATCCTTTTGAAATTAAATCTCTCATAACTTCATTTCCATACTTTCTAGGATTCTTTGATGCCCCCACAACAGCAATTATGTCTTCTTTAGTTATCATAAAGAAAAAATGACCTTCTAATATTTAATATTTTGCAATATGAATGCAGTACATTAAACCTTATATACCAAAATCAATTTTCTATTTTATGGTAAAATTCGCACATTTAGCAGACGTACATTTAGGTGGCTGGAGACAAGGTCCCATGCAGGATTTGAATTTTCAATCATTCCAATTTGCAATAAACAAATGTATAGAAAGAAAAGTTAATTTCATCTTAATTGCAGGAGATTTGTTTGATTCAGCTTATCCTCCAATTGAAATCTTAAAAGAAACTTTCTCAGAATTTAGAAAACTAAAAGAGGCAAAAATTCCTGTTTTCATAATTGCAGGTTCACACGATTATTCAGTCTCAGGAAAGTCGTTTTTGGATGTTTTAGAAAAAGGGGGATTTTGTAAAAATGTTTTTGATGCCAAAATAACTGAAGAAGAAATTTTACTAAATCCAACAATTCATGAAGGAATTGCACTTTATGGATATCCTGGAAAAAAGTCAGGTTTAGAAGTTGGAGATATTTCAAAAATAAAATTAAATGAAAGTCCAGGAATGATGAAAATTTTAATGCTTCATACAACCCTAGACAAAGTGCGAGGTGTTTTACCAATAGAATGCGTGAATTCAGAACTTTTGCCCTCCGCAGATTATTATGCCTTCGGCCATATACATGTAGATTTCAGATACAAAAACATGGTTTATCCAGGACCAATTTTCCCAAACAATTTTCAGGAACTAGAAACTTTGGAAAATGGAACTTTCTATATTATTGATACTAGTGAAGACAACCCATTTGAAAGAATTGAAATCAAAATAAAAGAAGTTGAATCTTTAGACATAATTGTAAAGAATGCAAGAAGTGCAACTGATGAAATAATTGAAGAATTAAAAAATAGAAAATTAACAGATAAAATTGTTCTACTTAGAATTTCAGGAGAACTAGAAAATCAAAAGCCAACAGATATTAATTTTCAAAAAATTGAAGATTTTGTAATGGAATCAGGTGCCTACTTTGTACTAAGAAACACACATGATTTACGAACAAAAGATTTTGAACTAGATTATTCAATTGAAAATAAGGAAGATTTGGAAGAAGAAATAGTAAAAAAATATTCTTCAGAAAATCCTTCCAGATTCAATGATTCAATTAATGAATTAATAAATATTTTGTCAATCGAAAAACAAGAGGGTGAAACAGTTGATTCATTTAATCAAAGATTGCTTGAAGAGTCAAAAAGACTTCTTAAATTTGAATAGTGACAACAAATTTTTATAAACTATGATTAATTAATTTCAGAATGAGAAAATTAAATATCATTGCTCCGGCAGGAACTGTACCTCAACCTACAGGTCCTCTACCAACTGACAACGAAACAGGTACAAGACAATAATTTATTGTTTTGATTCGTTTATTTTTTATTATTTCATTTTTTTATATTAATGCTTAAAAAGCGAGAGCCTCTTTCTTTATGATGATAATAAAAAAAATAATTTTAGATAATATAAGAAGCTATGAACATGAAGAAATTATCTTTGAAAAAGGTTCAACTCTTCTGGCAGGAGACATTGGTTCTGGTAAAACCTCAATTCTTTTAGGGATAGAATTCGGACTCTTTGGACTTCAACCAGGTCAAAGAGGATCTGTTTTGTTAAGGAATGGAGAAGAAGTCGGAGGAATAAAATTATTTTTTGAAGTTGAAGACAAAGACGTAATTGTTGAGAGAACTCTAAAGAAAGGAAAAACTATTTCACAGGATTACGCCGCAATAACGGTTAACGGAATAAAAGAAGAACTCTCCGTTACCGAATTAAAATCAAAAGTTTTAGAAATATTGAATTACCCTGGAGAATTTTCAAAAAAACAAAATATTTTGTACAAGTTTACAGTTTATACGCCTCAAGAAGAGATGAAACAAATTATTCTTGAAGATTCAGAATCAAGGTTAAACACATTACGTCATGTTTTTGGAGTAGATAAGTATAAACGAATTTTAGAAAACGTTTCCATTTTACGACTAAAACTTAGAGAAGAGCGTAGACTAATGGAAGGTGCAACACAAACACTAGATGAAGATAAAAAAATATGTGAAAATAAAGAAAAAGATTTGGAAAACAAAAAAGAGGGAATTTTTGCTCTAGAAAGTGATTTATTATTAAAAATTGAAAAAAGAAAAGACAAAGAAAAAGAGAAAAATGAAATAGCAAAATTAATTGAAGGGAAAGGAGAATTAAGAGCAAAGTTAGGACAAACTCAAGGACTATTTCATTCAAAAACTGAAATTTTTACAAACAATTCAAAATCAATTGATTCATTGAAAAAAGAGATAAATGATTTTAGTTTATTCAATTTTAATTCATCTGAACTTCAAGAACTAGAAGAAGAAATCTTAAAGAAAAAAAATCAAAAAGAAAAATTGTCTTCACTGAATTTAGAAATTTCTTCAAATTTGGCTGCACTAAAATCAAAATTGTTTGACTTTGAAGATTTAGAAAAGAAAATGCAAAATTTAGAAGTTTGTCCAACTTGTCACCAAAATGTTGATGCAATTTATCGAGCAAATGTTTTGAATAAAAATCACAACGAAAGAAGTCAAGCTAAAAATAAAATAGAAGAAATGGAAATTGAAAAAACAAATATTCAAAATAAAATAAGAGAATTTGAAATTTCAATAAATCTTCACGAGAAGAAATTAACAGATTTAAAAATTTTAAAGATGAGGTTAGAAGGAATAAAAGAGAAAGAAAACAAGGTTTTGGAATTAGAAAAACAAAATTATTCAATTGAAGGCGACTTACATTTACTAAAAAATCAAATTGAAACAATCAAAGGTGAATTACTTTCTTTATCTAAATATGATAACATTTATGACGAGAAAGAAAAGGAATTAGGTTTTTTACTTCGTGAAGAAAGAATGGCCGATATCAAACTAGCTGAATCAAAAAAAGAAATTGAAGTTTTTGAAAATACAATTTTAGAATTAAAAGAAAGAATAAAAAAAATTGAAGAAATAAAAGAAAAATTAGAATATGTAATTAATTTAGAAGGGTGGTTAAATAAACAATTCATGCCACTAATTTCTACAGTTGAAAAAAATGTAATGATTTCATTAAAGTCAGAATTCTCAAGGTTATTTTCTGAATGGTTCCAAATTTTAGTTCCAGAAAACTTCAATGTTCGTTTGTCTGATGACTTTAGCCCATTAATTGAACAAAAAGATTATGAAATTGATTACGCTTACCTTTCAGGAGGAGAACGTACAGCAATAGCACTTGCTTATCGTCTTGCATTAAACCAAGTAATCAATTCACTAATGAGTAAAATTAAAACAAAAGATTTGGTAATTTTAGACGAGCCAACCGACGGTTTTTCTTCCCAACAACTAGACAAAATGCGTGAAGTTTTAGACGAATTAAATGTTGCACAATTAATCATAGTTTCACATGAACAAAAAATCGAAGGCTTTGTAGAAAATGTAATCAAGTTTAGAAAAGAATATGGAATTAGTATAAGAGATGAATAATATAAATTATTATAAATCATTTTTAGTTTTAATTGATATGAAAGAAGTAAATAAAAGAATTGGCACGCACATGGCGAATGCATCTCCAAGAGCATGTCTCGAATCAAATTTATTAGCTGAATCAGTAAGAAAAGAAAGAATGAGTTTAAAATCTTCATTTACTTCAGAAAAAATTTCTTCTTTTCAAGAGGGATATGATTTGGTCGGATTAAAAAATATAAATAATTATTCTAACTTTTTTGAAGAAAAAGGAATATATTATGTTAACGGATTAATTAAAAGATTTTCATCACACACTGATTCTTTAATTGAAGAAGGAACGTTTGAAAATATTTTTATAAAAATGGGTTTGCATCCTTTATCCAAGGCTTACAGAAAGGCAAAAAAATTCAAAAAAGATTATGGAGTTACAAGAAAAATATAATCACAATTTCCCTAATTTTTTACCTAATTCCTCAACTTCATCTAAATTTTTCTTTATTTCTAAAATTCCTTTTGTGAAAAACTCTTTATCAATTTCAATTCCCATCTCTCTAAAAATTTCTCTTGGACTTTTACTTTTTCCCGTCTCTAAAAATATTTTAATTTTTTCAATAAATGAATTATCTTCTCGGTATTTTGCTTGTATGGTTTTTGAAATTAATGTTCCTGACGCGTAAGAATAAACGTAAAAATACATTCTAATGTGGCTCCAGTAAATCCACCAAAGGTTAGCCTTTTCCATTGTAACATCTTCGCCCATATAACTTGACATGTGTTTAACAAAAATCTCTCCAATTTTTTCTTTAGACAAATATCCTTCTTTTCTATAAATATTATGAATTTCCAGTTCAAACAGATAAAGTGCAATTTGTCTAAAGATAGATGAAATATCTTCCCCAATTTTTTTAAACAACAAATAAAATTTTTCTTCTTCCGTTGATTCACTTAAAATTTTCTTAAATACAAAGTCTTCCATAAAAATAGATGCAACTTCTCCTGTCGCTTCTGGAATACCAAAATTAAGACTGTTTTCTTTTTCTTTTGAAAATGTAAAATTGATTGCATGACCCATTTCATGTGCAATTGTTGATACATCATGTAAATCTTTTGTAAAATTTAATAAAATATAAACAGGATCATAAAGCCCAAAATGAACACAAAATGCGCCCCCCATTTTTCCTTTTTTTGGAAATGCGTCAATTTTTCCAGAGGCAAGCATCTCTTCAAATAATTCTAAAAATGTTTTATCTAAATTAGAAAAAACATCTTTCACAAGATTAATAGCTTCATTATATTCATATTCTTTTGCAATTTCTCCAACTTCAACACCTCTCTCAGAATAATCAATTTTTTCTTGTCCAATTAATTTAGCCAAAATAGAATAATATTTGTGTGAAATTGAAAAGTTTTCTTTAACAGAATCTAAAAGAGAATTAATAAATTCATAATCAATAGAATCCGTATTTATTCTCGCTTCATCTGGTTTGGTAAAACCACGAAGTTCATCATTAACTTTTGCATTTTCTAAAACGGCATTCAGTTCAACCTCTGCAATCTCTTCATATTTTTCCAAAATTTTTTCAAATCCTTCTTTTGCCAACATTCTCAAGTCTTTATCTTTTGATTTTGTCAAAGTTATTAATTCTTCAAATGTTTTCTCTTTTCCTTCAATCATAAATGTTTCTTTACTCAAAAGAGATTCAACCATTTTAACCCAAAGACCATAAGAACCAGACTCTTTTAGTGATAGAATTTTTTCTTCAGCTTCACTCAAAATATGTTTTGAATTTTCAAATATTTTTTTTAAAAATTCTCTATATTTCTTTAAAGATTCTTTTTCCAAAAATTCTTTTTGTTTTTCAACCGGAATTTTTCCAATAGATATATCAAAAAACAAAAGTTTATTTGATTGTTTATTACTAAATTCTTCAACTTGCAAATAATTTTTACGAAGGTCCATATTTAACTGGTTCAGTCCCTGATTCAACCAGTAATAATAACCTTCCCTTCCCCCTCCAGAATAGTATCTAATCAATTCTTCATAATCTTCTAAGGCAAGAAGTAAAGTCTCTGGATTTTCCAAGTAATCTTTTCGGTTTTTCCATTTCAAAACAAATTCATCATGTGCTTTTTCAATCTTTTTTCTTTCTTCTAAAAATTCTTCTGGTTTTGCCCAGGGAAATTCCCATTCTGTTTTCATTGAATTTTGAAAACTGCACAAATTATAAAGTTTTGTAACTCAACCAAAACTTTTATAAATTCGTCATTCCCCACAATATTATAAATTCTAGATTATTCTTAATCAAACTAGAAAATGGCAATAGATTTAGACAAATATGTTTTGAAAACAGGAACTTTGACTTTAGGTATAGTCTGTAAAGATGGAATTGTACTTGCAGCAGACAATAGACAAAGTTATGCTTCTGGTGATGGGGTGGCATATATTGCAGGACAAGCAAAGAAAATATCCTCAATAAATGAAAGATGCATTGTAACAACTGCAGGAGGAGCTTCGGATTCAAGAAATGCTATAAAATTAGTTCGTGCAGAAATAAAACTAAAAGAATTAAGAAGCAAATCAATTTCAACAATAAAAGAAATAGCCTCATTAATGTCAAATATTTTATTTCAAAAAATAAGAGAACCCAGCATGATTCCAAGTATTGCACATTTTTTAATTGCGGGGTATGATGAAAAAGGTTATTCCTTGTATGATGCTTCTCCAGATGGTTATTTGCAAAAAATTGAAACATACCAAGCAACAGGAGCACCATTTGAAAGCTTGGGGATCCTAGATGTAGAATATAAAAAACAAATTACTCTAAAAGAAGGAATAGAGTTGGCTAAAAAATTATTTACATCAACAAGGGGAAGACAACCAAGTGTTGGAGATGGTTTTGATATTTACACAATAACCCAAAATGAGATAAAACAAGTTTCTTCACAAAAAGTTGTATCCGAATTAAAAGACAGAGAATAAAATAATAAATAATTTTTACAAAAACTAAAGCAAATCTTGTCCGAAAGCTTCAGGCTTCCGTCTTCAAGCTTCCAGCTATTTTTTGTGAAACAAAAAATAAAAAATGTTAGAAATTTTAAGAAACGTAACAGAAAGATTACATGGCGAAGTATCTGAAGCCTCATTTGAAGGAGCAAACATAGTTCTTTACACAAAGAATGAAAAATTCTTCAAAGATGATGAAGGAAGAATTCGTGAAATAGTAAACGACATAAAAAAAAGAATTGAGCTTCGTGCAGACACTAAAATTCTAAAAGATAAAGACGAAGTTGAAAAAAAGATTCGTGAAATAGTTCCAGCTGAAGCCGAAATAACAGACATACTTTTTGATTTACATAGAAGCATTGTTATTGTGGAAGCAAAGCGTCCAGGAATGGTAATTGGAAAAGGCGGTTCAATTCTTGAAGATATTAGAAAAGAAACCCTCTGGACACCACAAGTTCAAAGAAGCCCAGCAATAAAATCAAAAATTACAGAAAATATTCGTGAAGTTTTGTTTGCCAAAACAACAGAGAGAAGAAAATTCCTTCATGAAGTAGGTGAAAAAGTTTATGCTGGCTGGTCTCAAGACAAAAGAGATGAATGGGTTAGAATAACTTTTTTAGGTGGAGCAAGACAAGTTGGACGTTCATCAATGTTACTTCAAACACAACAATCAAAAATTTTACTAGACTGTGGTGTTGACGTTGCTGCAGGGGATAAAGACAAATTTCCAATATTTAACATTCCAGAATTTAAAATTGAAGATTTGGACGCAGTAGTTCTTTCACACGCTCATTTAGATCACGTAGGATTACTTCCATATTTATTCAAGATGGGTTACCGTGGACCAGTTTACATGACTCATCCAACAAGAGATATTGCAGCATTATTATCTCTCGACTTCATTGGTGTTTCATACAAGCAAGCATCAGTTCCACTTTTCTCTTCAACAGATATTAAAGAAATGGTAAAGCGTTCAATTTGCTTGAATTTTAATGAAGTGACTGACATAACACCTGATGTCAGAATTACTTTTTACAACTCAGGACATTGTTTGGGTTCAGCATTAGTTCACATTAACGTCGGAAATGGTTTACACAATTTACTTTATACTGGAGATTACAAATATGGAAAATCCCGATTATTAGATCCAGCTGTTGCAACATTTCCAAGAGTAGAATCAGTAATAACAGAATCAACTTATGGTTCAAAAAATGATGTTTTACCTCCAAGACAACAATCAGAACAACAATTAATTGATGCGGTAAACGATACAATAACAAAAGGTGGAAAAGTTTTGATTCCAGAATTAGGTCTTGGTCGTGCACAAGAAACAATGCTTGTCTTAGAAGATGCAATGAGAAATAAAAAAATTCCAGAAATTCCAATTTATATTGACGGAATGATTTGGGATATTAATGCAATTCATACAGCTTACCCAGATTTTTTATCAAGTCAAGTAAGAAGTAAAGTTTTCCAAGATGATAATCCTTTCACTTCTCCAATTTTCAAAAGAGTTGGTTCTCCACACGAAAGAAAAGAAGTAATTGAAGGTGGACCTTGTGTTGTTTTGGCAACTTCAGGTATGCTAGTTGGTGGTGCATCAGTTGAATATTTCAAAGAATTCGCTTCATACGATACAAACGCAATAATTTTTGTTTGTTATCAAGGTGTTGGTTCTCTAGGTCGTGAAGTTCAAGAAGGAGCAAAAGAAACAAGAATGATGATTGATGGAAAAGAAGAAACTATTCCAATAAATATTAAAGTTACAACAGTTGAAGGTTTCACAGCTCATGCAGGAAGAAATGAAATAATGTCTTTTTTCAATAACATGAAACCAAAACCAAAAAGAATAATCATTAATCATGGTGAAGTTTCAAAATCACTAGATTTAGCTTCATCTTTATACAAATCAAACAGAGTGGAAACAGTCGTTCCTCGTGGTTTGGAAACCTTAAGATTAAGATAAGTATTAAAAACCGTTTTTTCTTAGTTACGCTATTGGTGATAAAATGAAACATAATGTAAAAATGACAATTTTAATTTTGTCAATGTTTTTAGTTACTCAATTTATCGGACTTTATGTTGTTGATAATTATGCAAAACAAAGAGTTGTTAATGGAGAAATAAATTTTGTAGAAAATCCAAATATTTTACCTTATGGAATGGATGTTCCAGAAGTTGAATCTACAAGTTATCAAAATAATTTTGTTTCAATAATGATTTCATTTGTCATAGCCATACTAATTTTATTTTTGTTAACGCACGTCAAGGCAAAGCTGGTTTTGAAAACTTGGTTTTTTTTAGTGACAATGATTGCACTTGGAATCTCATTTAATTCATTTTTGCCACATTGGACTTTTGCTCCTTGGATTGCTCTAGGTATTGCTCTTCCCCTTGCAATATTCAAAGTTTACAAAAGAGGATTTTTATCTCATAATTTTTCAGAACTTTTAATTTACCCTGGAATTGCTGCTGTTTTTGTACCTTTACTAAATTTGAAAACAGCAATAATTTTGTTAGTTGTAATTTCTATTTATGATATGTGGGCAGTTTGGAAATCAAAAATAATGCAAAAAATGGCTAAATTCCAAATGAATGAATTAAACATTTTCTCAGGCTTCTTTATACCATATGCATCAAAAAAACAAAGAGAAAAGATAAAACATATGAAAGAAACAGATAAAAAAGGAAAAGGAATGAAAGTCAATGTCGCAATTCTTGGAGGAGGAGATGTTATTTTTCCAATAATAACTTCAGGAGTTGTTCTAAAAACTTGGGGAATTTGGCCAGCAGTCGCAGTAATCCTTGGAGCATTATTAGGTTTAGGCTCTCTATTATTTTTCTCAGAAAAAAAGAAATTTTATCCTGCAATGCCTTTTATCTCAGCAGGAATATTTTTAGCATTACTAATTAGTTGGATCATAATATAGATATTCCAAATAATTAGTCTTGGAAAATTGTGTTGTTACTTATCAAAAGCAACAAACCAAAACATTTATATAGTATTCATTATCTAGTAATAACATGTTAGTAAAAAATGAATTAGTAGGAAAAATCAAAGACTATTTTGATTTGAATATTTATGAAACAAAAGTTTGGTTAGCTCTACTTGGAAAAGGTTCAGCTTCAGCTGGAGAAATTGCTTCCGTTTCTGGAGTACCAAGAAGTAGAACTTACGATGTTTTAGAATCATTAGAAAAAAAAGGCTTTGCAATTGTAAAATTAGGTAAACCAGTAAAATATTTGGGCGTTAAACCAAAAATCATTCTCGAAAAATTAAAAAACAATGTTAGAGTTGAAGCAGATGAAAAAGTTAAAGCTCTAGGCGGACTAAAAGAAACAAACGAATTTCAACAATTAGAAGAATTATATAATGTAGGAATTAATCCAGTAAAACGTGAAGATCTTTCAGCTTCAATTAAAGGTCGTTCATTAATCACAAACCATTTAAGAGAAATTTTAGATTCAGCAACAGAAGAAGTTATTTTTTGTGTTAGCGCAAATGAAATAAAATTAAAAGAAAAAATTTACGAAGAATTATTTTCAGAATTAAAAGAAAGAGGAATAACTGTTAAAGTCGCTCTTTCCGGAGAAAAAGAAATTGTGAAAGAATTAGAAAAATCCCTTGATACACAAGTAAAACATATCGAAGTTAAAGCAAAATTTTTCATTGTTGACAGAAAGGAAGTATTATTTCATCTTTCTCCTGAATCAACAAAAGACGATCAAGCAATTTGGATTAACTCAGAATTCTTTTCAGAAGGATTTGCAGACCTTTTTGACATCGTAACAAAAGATTAAGTTACACAAATATTTTTAAACTCTTTTTCTTTAATTTAAGCATGAGAGGAAAAAGGGGAGTTCTATTAATATTCTTATTAGCATTTGCCATTGTGGCAATGTTCTCTAACATTCAAAATGTTTCTGCAGCTTGTGCAACAGGATCAACAGATTGTTGTGTTAATGATGCCGATTGCAGTGATAATAATGCGTGCACTAATGATTATTGTGGTTCTCTTGATAATTGTTATCATTCAACAATTTCTTGTAATGATGGAAATTTATGTACAATAGATTCTTGTTCCTCAAGTTCTGGATGTTCAAATGTTCCAGTAACATGTTATGGAGATACTGTTTGTAGTTCTTCTACTGGATTATGTGTTTGTCCAACTGGAACAACAAAAGAATATTCTTGTACGGGACAATATATTTCAAGTTATACAACCGTAGATAATTCATATTGTTATGAAGACCCAAATTATGGAACTTGTACTGGATACCCTTGTTCAGCAGTTTCTTTTTTATCTTTATTAGGAGATTTAGGATTACCCTCAGTTTCGGCAATTGAACCAATAACAGGAACTTGTGCTGTTTATACAACTCCTTTTTCTTGTGAAGGTGATGCGGAATGTAATTGGTATTCTTCAACTTATCAAGTACCAGTTTATACTTCTTGTTCAGGTTTAAGCGAGTCAACTTGTGCAACAAAAACTGGGTGTACTGTAAACATTGATTGTATCTCAACAGCAACACAAAGTTTATGTCAATCTTGCACTGATGATACTAATTGTTTCTCGGGAAATTGTAATCCAAATCCAATTACAGGAAGTCAATGTGTTAACTTAGCAAGCAGTTGTTCGTTAGGAACTTCTTCAGCATGTGAAGTATTGACAGGGCAAACAAAATGTATAAGTACAACTCAAAAATCAACTTGTTCAAATGGGCTTTGGACAAACACACTTACTTGTCCTTACGGTTGTAATACAAGTACAAACAATTGTAATGCTGCTCCACCAGCACCTGTAGCTTATTGGTCTAATAATTTAAATCAAAATCTAACTTCATTAGAATATACAATTCCTTTCACGATTAATTTAAAGGTAAAAAATTATGATGCTACTACTGGAACATTTTATATTTATGAAGATGATAGTTCAGAAGGGGGAACAGAAAATACTTTGGGTTCAATTCCAGTTCCAAAATCAGCCGTTATTGATTCAACTTCAATTTCTTTTGATTTGGAAATAAATGAAAATACTCTGGCCCTAACTAGTGATGATTCATCAGATTCTATATATGAATTTTATTTTATATACAAAACGGGCACAAAAACGATTAGCCCAATTTTAACTTTTACAAGACAGTTTGGTTTATGTGAAAATAGTGTAGCAGATTACGCTGATGGAGAAGAAGGTGTTGATTGTGGTCCACCTTGTGGTAATTCTTGTTGTGGTAATTCTGCTTGTGATATTTATGAAGATTATACAACCTGTTCTACTGATTGTGATCCAACGCCAGAAGTTATGTGGTCACTTGGACCAACTTTATCTCTTTCAATAGATAATGTTACAGAAGGTTATCCAGTACAATTAAGATTAACACATTATGCACAAATTGGTACAGCAAGTTCAGAATTTACAATAACAGAACAAGATACTGGATTAAATCAAAATGATGACGAAATAAAAATAACAACTGGAACTGTTAGTGGAGAAGATTTAGTTTATACTTGGACAATGAATTTAGATGATTTTACACTAGCACAAGACAGAACAGTTTTGGCAGAAGATGAAGATGTTAGTGATAATAGTTATGAATTTGAATTTGGAATTGAAGGATTGACAAGTGGAACATTAACTGTTCAATTAGATAATGCACTTCCAACTTGTGGAGATGGGGTTTGTAACGGAAATGAAGACACTGGTTCATGTACTCAAGATTGTTTTTGTAATGATACCATGGTTTCTTGTAGTAATTATATTTCTTTAGAAACTTGTAGAGATGATACATGTAACCTTGCAGAAAATAGCGGGGTTCCTGGAGAAGTTTCCTGTACTTGGAGTAATGTAACTTCAAAATGTGGTGCAAATTCAAATGTAGTTGTTGATGGTAAAGATATTGGTAGTTGCTTCTATGATGAAGATACAACAAGTGATACTTGTGAGGATGGATTCTTATCTTATTCATGGGATGGAGTTTGGACTTGGGCAGCAAATAATTTTTATGTTGGAGCTCCAACTGGAGTAAACTTAGAACAATATGTTGAAGAACCACTTGGTTCAGACACATATCACTTTGATCCAAACAAAGCATATTTAGAATGTGCACCAGGACAAGCAACAATACCTTGCCCAGCACAAATACAATTAAGTTTCTTTACTTGGAAAAATTTAGTTGCAGCAGCAATTTTGGTATTAATAATTTATTTAATTGTTCTTGAAAGAAAAAAATCAAAACAATTAAAGAAAAAAGCAATATCTACAAAAAAAGTTGCAAAGAAAAAGGTTGTGAAGAAAAAAATTTCTAAAAAGAAATAAATTTTTTTCATAGTCCTCGAATAAATTCTGCGGTGTGTCATCTCTGAACAATTAAAATGGAAATTTAAGACAGAAGAAAAAACTTCTAAAAAGAAATAATTTATCTTTTTTTCATTAACCACTCACTATCCACTACAAGCTACCAACTACAAGCTATTTTATTTCTTCAAAATTTTCTGTGTTGAAGTCTTTCCATCCTGAGTTATTTGCATTAAATAAATTCCAGTATTAAGTTTAGATAAATCTAATTCAACTTGTTCAGTAAACCCTTCTTCAGTATACACTTGTTGAAGTCTACCATCAGTAGAATAAATTTTAATATGTGTCTTTTCCATACTACTCGGATTAGTGTTTATTTTTACTTTATCAATAAATGGATTTGGGTAAGCAAAATATAATTTTTTTTCTAAATCATTTACATTATCAAATCCCGTAGGTTTTTGTTGATTAATGTATTGGACACTGTCAATACTCAAATTAGAAATATCTTTAGCAGTCCATTTCCTTGAAAAATATTTGTATAAATTGTCTTCCCCAATTTGTTCATCTGAATAACTAATATTAACAGGAACTTCAGTATTGTCAGTAGCTTCTGCTACTCCGAGTTCACTTGGTTCCATAGATTGATTTGAAGTAATATTAGCATCCATTGGAATATAAGTAAATTTAGGTTTTTCCTGATCTCTTATTGAAATTGTATAATTGGAAGTTGAATCATTTCCTGATTTGTCAACAGCCCTAAATTCAATCTCAGTATCAAAATTAAAATCATTATAACTTTGATTATTTGTTTGGTTACTACTATAAGTGTAACTAGTCACAGGATTAGGGTCAACATTATCTTTAACATCCTTTGGATTATTCTCTTCAATAATTTGTTCTAAGCCCTTTTCTTTTAGTTCATTAAAACTAACAGTAACATTGTCACTTGGGGTATAAGTTGGGGGAATAGTATCAGGAGCATTAGGGTTACTCATCAAAATATGATCCTGAAAAAATGGATTAATATTTACCATATAATTTCCATCATTATCTGGAAAATCAAATCTTAAAATTTCAAGTGGAAGATAATTATTAAATTTAGTAATAACTTGTATTCCCAAATAGTCTCTCATTCTCAAACTTCCAGGTTGTATTTCTTCAACTTCCAAATCTCCGTCCCTATTTTGAATATCAAAAGCAACATAATCTTCCAGTTTTGTTGGGGTTCCGGAATACATTTCTTCTTCTCCAACAAAAAAAACTAATAATGCATGACCATAAGTCTCACCCGTAGTTGCAGATTGTCTTATTGTTGAACCATAAAATGCAGGAATATTAAATCTTCCAACAGCATCAGGATTAAATGCAATATTTGGGTCATCAATTCCTTCGCTGTCTCCCCCTCCTCTGAAATGATAATTTGCACGTGTAACAAAATCTGCACAAACTTCTCCAGGAACGTACATTCTGTTTGAATCATCAATTCGTAGCATTTTTTTAATCCATTCAATTTTTTCACTTCTGTTTAAATGATTATAATCTTTCCCAGGTAAGTAACTAATATTTCCAGCTAAATAATTTTCAATCATTTGTGCATCCGCTTCATCTCCTTGAATAGAGTCTCCCTTAACATCAGCAATCACATTATGTGTTCCATTTCTAATAGCTTCAGCATCCAAGTAATTAACAGATTTATCCAAATTAACATCTCCAGAACCATAATATTCTAAAGAATCCTTTCCATTAACAATATGTAAATTAGGTTGAGAATAAAAATTCATTGCAGCTTTGATTTCTGGATTTTCCCAAATATCTTGAGCCTTAGCACCATATACACTTCCCAAAATTCCGACTGTAAAAACAGCTGGTTTCAAAACCTTATCTTTCACAAATTTTCCAAGTTTTTTTGTTAAATCTTTCATGTTACTACTAAGCAATAACAATATATAAACCTTTTGTTATTGTTAACATTGTTGTTTTCATTTAATTTATATTATTATACATATCTAAACGTTTTTAAATTTGTATTCTCTATAAAATATAAGAGAGGTAAAATGAAAAAGTTTATTATAATTTTAGGAATAATTTCTATTTTGTCTTTAATTGTAGTGTCAGGAGCTACTTTTGATGTTGGAGATTATTCAATCAATACAAAATACGCAAAAGGAAGCTACCTAAAAGGTTGGCTAAATATTAGTTTCGAAGGCCAAGAACTTGATTCCATTTTCACAGATTCATTTGATAACGAAATTTCTCTAAGAAACATTTTAGAAAATTCAAGTTACGATTACAATTGTTCAACACTAAATTGTGATTCATCTTATTTGTTAGGAACAAGTGGAACAACAAAAACTTTCACATTAAATAAAGATGAAAGTATCCTCTTGGGTTTTTTATTTGAAGGAAATTTAGATAGCATAACTTCAGCCTCATTCAATTTAACAAGCAATGCACAAGAGTCAACTCTAAACCAAATTAAATTAGATTTGTTCGACGATTTAACTGTCGACACTGGAAATACAAATCCTTCAAATTCATATTCAACCACAATAAAAGATGGTTGTTTCAATGAATCAAAAACAAGTTATCTAAATCCAACCCTTTCAACAACTCCCTACTGTCAAAAAATAGAACTAGATGAAGCGCCAGGTTTTAATTTAGGTGCATGGATAAAAGTTGAAGAAGCAGGTTCTTCAAATGTATCATTGTCGATTCGGTCAGAAGAGGATGAACTTTTAGCCGAATGTATAATTGCAAATACAAGTTTAAGTGCATCAGGCGAATTAAGTTATTGTAATGTTAATTATTTAGTTCCAGAAAAAAATTTCTATTATATTTGTGCAAAAAAAACAGTGGCAGATGGAGAATATAAAGTAAAAGGTTACATTGATGAAGTTAACGGTTGTGGTTTTTTGGGAAGCCCTCCAGGTGAACCTGGTGCAGCATATTATATTACAAGTAGAGCAAAAAAATTTGGAAATGTCGGAGAAATAAAAATAGGAAATGATTTGCCTCTTGGAGAAGACTATTCAACATTAATAGAGGAATATATCCTAGACAAGTATGGCAGTTTAAATTGTGGAACAGAAAAATGTATAGTTCCATTAAGAATTTATTCATTTGAAGATCAGACAATAACAATAAAAGATATTTCTCTAAATCACGACATTGTAAACAGTCCTGGAGTAAAAATAACGACAATTTATAACTTATCAAAAGTTCCAGCAACAATAAATTCTGATTATCAAAAATTAACCTTGGATGATTTATTCTTAGTTCCAAACAAAATTGATGAATATGATTATAATTTAGATTTAGGAGATGAAGAAATTTTATCTGAAATCGTTTCTGTTGAAGATTTTAAGGCATCACTAAATATATTAAAAACAGGTATGGGCTTTCCAAATAATTTTGTTTTAACAACAAGCTCTGAAATAAAAAATTATAATTGGACTTTTGGAGATAATTCTTCAATATTAACAACGACAAACACTGTAGAACATACATATAATAAAGTTGGAAATTATACCTTGATAATTTATTTAACTGATACAAGTG
The DNA here is from genome assembly GCA_009992215.1 of archaeon. Classification (GTDB taxonomy): domain Archaea; phylum Nanobdellota; class Nanobdellia; order Pacearchaeales; family GW2011-AR1; genus GW2011-AR1. The sequence continues at coordinate 5,309 of JAACWB010000009.1, read as the reverse complement.
GAGCAGAGTTTAGTGAAGAGTTCACAATTGTTGTAGAGTCTCCTGAAGTTTTAATTGATTCAAGTATAACAACACTAGAAACAGATTTAACAGATTTCAAAAATGAATTAAAGAAACAAGATTCTTTTACTCAATCAATATTAACAAATAGAATTAATATTGCAGATATTGAACAAAAAATTTCTTGGTTAAAAGAAAAACAAAAAAGGGCAAGTGAATCAATGCCAGAATCTGAATTAAAAGAAATAATAGATGTAATAACAGAAACAAAAATCCCAAATAAAATTTATATTGTTCCAACGGCAAAATTACCTTTTTTTCCAAGTGAAAATACGGTTGATTTAGCAGTACTTGAAGGAATAACGGGGACTACAACAGAAGAAGGCAAAGAAACAGAAACTAAAAATGCAATTCTATTTTGGGATCAAAACAATATTCATGTTTTAATTTCAACAAAAAAACTCTCCCTTGGATTTGGAACTGACGTTGAAGAGTTAACTACTGTTTTTGATGTTAGTCTTTCGCCAAAAGAATATTTTAATTATCCTTATTACTTTATAATTGAAGACACAGGGGATTTAACTCTGACAGAGACAGATTTAATCGAAGCAGAGGGATATAAGGCAATCCAAATAAATGAAGATAAAACCTTTCGTTTTGCAATGAAAAACGTTGAATTAAATGATTTGCCTTTGTTCATTTCTCCTGGGATTTCTGAGTTGTCCATTCAAGGAGAAATAACCACAGAAGAAACAGATAACAGGTATGGTTTATTAGCATTAATTTTTTTGGCATTAATTTTAATTGGAATTGTAATATACTCTATGTTACAAAGATGGTACAAAATAAAATATGAAACATACTTATTCAAAGATAGAAATAATTTATACAACATAATGGTTTACGTAAATAACATGAAAAAACAAGGAATTGATAATGAAACAATAAAAAAAGGATTAAGAAAATCTGGTTGGTCAAGTGAACAAATAAGATATATTATGAGAAAATACGAAGGTAAAAGAACAGGAATGTATGAATTAGCATTAAATAAAGTAATTAATCCCGTCGAAAATAAATCAAAAATTCCAAATAAAAATCCTGTTCAATTCTCAACACAAAATTTACAAAGAGATTTCAAAAACAGCGAACACAAACCTTAATAAATAATAGATAATTTATGATAACATGGCGATGAAAGGAATAACAGATTTTTTTAAAAAATTTCTTCCTAAGATTATGCGTAATAAAAAAGACATAAAATTAGGTTTTTACGGTCCACCAAATGCTGGTAAGACTAGTTTAGCAAATAGAATTTGTAAAGATTTCACTGGTGAAGAAATTGGATCAGTTTCAAAAGTTCCGCATGAAACAAGACATGTACAATTTAAGGAAAAAGTTGAAATAAACTACAAGGGAAAATCAATGACTTTCAAAATGATTGATACTCCGGGAATTACAACTAAAGTTGATTATGAAGATTTTTTAAAATACAAAGTAAAGAAAAATGAAGCTAAAAATAGAGCAAAAGAAGCAACACAAGGGATAATTGAATCAATAAAATGGTTAGATGATATGGATTTGGTGGTTGTTGTACTTGATTCAACAGAAAATCCATACAATCAAGTTAATATAACAATTATTGGAAATTTGGTTGCTAGAAAAATTCCCGTTTTAGTCGTTGCAAATAAATCTGATTTGAAAACTTCAAATATAAAAAGAATTGAAGAAGCTTTCCCTGAATATCCTGTAATTGGGATGAGTGCAAAATATGGAAAGAATTTAGATGATTTTTATGAACAAGTTTTCAAAATCTCAAAAAAAGTTAAATAAGAATGGCAATAAAAAAATCTGATAAAAAAATAAAAGGGTTTGCAATTCAATTCATGCCTTATACAGAAATAAAATATCTTGGTTCAGCAGAGAGGATAAAAAAGATTCTTGATATTGCTTTTACAAATTCTATTCTTATAATTCAGGGAAGATTAAGACCAGAAGAAGAATCACGTTTGATTGAAGACACAATGGCAATGATTGGGCACGTTAAAAATTTCAAAGGAATTGAATTAGCTGTAATTTCTCCACATGGAAATAATCAAAGCCCAATAGAAAAGTTCAAAAATAAGCTTGCTACGAGGCTCTCAGGAGGAGATTTAGGTGCAGTAACGATAATTGGTCCAGCAACAGTAATAAAAGAGATTAAACAAGACCCGAAAAAAATCGAGCTTTTTTTGAATAAATAAATTTAACAAAAGCATTTAAATAATTCTTTGGCTTTTGATTTCAAGGAGAAACAAAAATGCCACACCAATGCGTCAAGTGTTCTAGAGTAATTCCAGTTGGAAGTAGAGAAATTATCGAAGGATGTAACAGTTGTAAGAGTAAATTTTTCTTTTATGTTCGTGAAGAACAATTACAAATGTTAAAGGAAAAGGTAATTGAAATTCCTGAAAACGAAAAGAAACAAATAGAAAAAGATGTTCGTGATATTGCAGGAATTACTGATATGAATATGCCAGTAATTTTGGATTTTGAATCAGTTAGGGCAATTGGGGAAGGAAAATTTGAACTTGACTTGGCAAGATTGTTTGACAAGAAAAGACCTCTAGTATACAGAATCGAGGAAGGAAAATATATGATTGATTTGGCAAGAACAATGAATCCTGACAATTTGAAAGAAGAAGAAAAGCTATAAAAATAAAACTTGTTCTATTACTATATGAATAAAATAAATTCTGTCTTAAAAGAGACATTAAAAGAAATAATTCCTTCAAAAGAAACTGAAACTTATATGTCTGATGAAATCAAAGTTTTTTTAGAGAAAATAAATAAACGAATAAATAAAACAAAAATCAAAGTTGAACCTTTCGTCGGAGGAAGTTTTGCCAAGAAAACTCTTGTAAAAAAAGGAAGTTATGACGTTGACTTATTCTTAAGATTTGATAAAAAGTATAAAGAAAAAGATTTAACAAAATTAACAAAAAAATTACTAAAAGGAATAAAAAAAGTTTCAATTGTTCATGGTTCAAGAGATTATTTTCAGGTGAACATAAATCCTTGGTTTTTTATTGAGGTTGTTCCAGTAATAAAAGTAAACAATCCAAAAGATTCAAAGAATATAACAGATTTATCTTATTCTCATGTAAAATACATAAATAAAAAAATAAAATCACAGAAGATTCTTGACGAAATAAAACTTGCAAAAGCATTTTGTTCAGCAAATGAAACATATGGTGCGGAAAGTTATGTCAATGGATTTTCAGGTTATGGAATAGAATTATTAGTTTACTCCTACAAGTCTTTTGAAAAGTTCTTAAAAGAATTATCAAAAAAAAGAAAAGAAAAATTAATTATTGACATTGAAAAAGATTACAAAAATAGTAAGGAAATTTTATTTGAATTAAATGGCTCAAAATTAATTTCTCCAATAATTTTAATTGATCCAACTTTCAAAGAAAGAAATGTTCTTGCAGCATTAAACGAGGAGACTTTTGAAAAATTTAAAGAAAGTGCAAAAGCATTTTTGAAAAGGCCAAGTATTGGTTTTTTTAAAAAAAGGCAAATTAGCTTAGACGAATTAAAAGAAAATTCCAAAAAGGAAGGAAATGAATTTGTATTAGTTTTATCAAAAACAAAAAAACAAAAAGGAGATATTGCTGGAACAAAATTATTGAAATTTCATAAACACTTAAAAAAAGAAATAGAAAAATCATTTAATGTAATTGACTTTGGATTCAAATACGGAGACAAACAAGAAGGTAAAAGTTATTTTATTGTAAAGAAAAAAGATTACTTGCTTTTCTCAGGTCCAAAAGAAGTGGATAAAAATTCTGTTGAAAAATTCAAAAAAGAACATAATAAAACATATTTAGAAAAAGGAAGGGTTTTTGCAAAAGAAAAAATTGAAGAAACAATAAAATCTTTTATGAAAAAGTGGACAATAAAAAATAAAAAAAAGATAAAACAAATGTATGTTTCTAAATTAAAGATAATTTAACCAATAATAACAATTAATGGATTTAATTTAGCAACTTTTTTACTTATTCCAATTTCTTCTACGGTATTTACAACTTCTTCAATGTCTTTGTAAGCTAAAGGATTTTCATCAGTTAATGATTGTTTACTTCCAGACTTAACAATGATTTCTTTTTCTCTCAAATCTTTTTCAATTTTGGAGAGATTCATCTTTCCTGATTCGCTTCGACTCATTGCACGCCCCGCACCATGCACACTTGAACCAAATGTTAATTCTTCTGCTTTTTTTGTTCCAACTAAAACATAAGACGGAGTTCCCATTGAACCTGGAATTAAAACCGGTTGTCCAACTTTTCTATAATCTTTTGGAATTTCACTTCGGCCAGCACCAAAGCTACGAGTAGCACCCTTTCTATGAACACAAAGCTTTTTTTTCTTTCCCTCAATTTTATATTCTTCAATCTTAGCAATGTTGTGACAAACATCATACAAGACATCAATCTTTATCTTTGGAAAATGAATTTGCATTTCTTCTCGAACCCAATGTGTAATTAATTGTTTATTTGCAAAAGCAAAATTTGCAGCAGCATTCATTGCAGAAAAATATTCTTCTCCAAGTTTACTTTTGATTGGGGCATTAATTAATTCTCTGTCTGGCAAATTCTCAATTCCATATTCTTGTTCCATTAATTTTATGTAATCACTTGCAACCTGATGCCCAAGTCCTCTTGAGCCACAATGAATCAAAATAACAATTTGATTTTTTTTAAGTCCAAATGTTTTTGCAACATTTTCATTAAAAATTTCATCAACACTTAAAACATCCAAAAAATGATTTCCAGCTCCGAGTGTTCCAAGTTGTCCAATTCCTCTTTTTTTTGCTCTGTCTGAAACAAGTTTAGCGTCAGCTTTTTCTAAACATCCCTCTTCTTCCATGTGTAAATAATCTTCTTTAACACCATAACCTTTCTTTACAAGATATTT
>JAACWB010000009.1:0-331 GCA_009992215.1 archaeon | reverse complement strand
TTGCTCCACCTTCTAAAACTTTATCTAATTCTTGTCTACTTAATTGAAATGGGCTTCCACGCCCAACACCAGAAGGAATTTTTTTATACAATCCTTCAGCTATTTTTTCTTTTTTTGAATCCAACTCTTTCTTTGTTAAATTTGTTTTCAAAAGTCTAACACTACAATTAATATCATATCCAACTCCTCCCGGTGAAATAACGCCTTCATCTAAATCAAATGCAGCAACTCCTCCAATGCAAAACCCATAACCTTGGTGAGCATCAGGTAAAGCTATAGACTTTTTCACAATTCCTGGAAGCATTGAAACATTTTTTACCTGTTCAATTGT
>JAACWB010000008.1 GCA_009992215.1 archaeon | reverse complement strand
TCAAAATCAAACTTCCGTCATAAATACTGTAATTAGCTTTATCCCAACTAAAAACTAAATCAAATAAATTTGTAACATTAAAAAAATTTAGAGTAACTTCAGTATTGTCTGTATTAATTTCAGAAGAAGGGCTCAAAAAATTAAAACTTAGAGAACTAACAAACACTAAACTAAATAATAATACTAAAAATATGCTCTCCCTCTTTTCCATACAAAAATAATGTAATATACCCTTATAAAATTTTTCTACTAAAAAATTTCCAAAATTGTTTTAATTTTCATTAGAGTTAGACGCAGTTACAAAAATTTCGCCGTGTAGTTATCATGACATAAGAAATTTTTTAACAAGTATAAATCAATAAAAATTAAAAAACCTCAACATAAAAAACAGCTTCAGAAGTAATCCCAGAATATTCACGAAGCATTGCAGGAACTCTCATTTCATAATCATACGTTCCATAATTTCCAACTGTATCTTTTTTTATTTTACTAACAAAAACTAAATCTTCTTTTTCTGTTGTATCATATTCATTATCCCCTGAATCCGAAGAATCCCAAAGTATTCCAGTTTGAAAATTTAAGTTACTAGTTGAGTTAGTCATAAGTATATTATTAATAGTGTTTCCAAAAATCATTATGTCTTCAGTTCTATAAGGAGTCCCGCCATTCAAATATAAATTAGAAACTGAATCTGAAAATCCGTTCATTGAAAGTAATGTGTCCGCATCACTAAAGTCATCAACTGAATCAGTTAAAGTTTTTGTCTTTCCTAAAGGCAATAAATCTCCCCAAGAAATAACACTTCCCTTATCACTAACAAAAACACTTCCATTTTGAAATCCACTTGCATCCCAAACCAAGATGTCTCCTTCATCAATTGCTAAAGAATAATCAACTGTTCCAGTAATGTCACCATAAAAGAATTGCCATGCCCCAACACTCAAATTCTTTGAAAATAAATTATTACTTTCATTTGATTCACTAAAAGAATTATCCCAATCAACAACAGCATAAATTTCATTAAGACCAATTTCCATTATTAAAACAGAATCAACATAAACAGTTTCACCAACGCTAATATTAATTGTCTCATTGTAAACTTGCACTCCAGTTAAAGGATAACCAGAATAAAATTCAACTAAAACATTTTTAGAATCCGCTCCTCCAACATTCTCAATTGTTGCATTAAATAAAACACCTTCATTTTCAACAGGAGTAGAGCTGTTAACCGTCACATCACTAATTTTAAAATCAGGGGTTGAATAAGTAAAATTTCTTGTTTCACTATTATTATAGTTATACGCTCTGTCCCAGCAAGTAACATTCCAACTGTGTTCTCCAATAGTTAAACCAGAAACTGATTCTGTGTTGTTAGTATTGTTCGTAATCCAAATGTTTTGCTTTCTTCTAACAGCATCAACATACAAGTCACATTGAATTGCAACATCTAATGCATCAACAACTCCCCAAGTAAAGTAAACACTTCCAGCATTTGAATCAACCTTCTCATCATCTTTTGGACTAACCAAAATAATTGAAGGCGGAGTTATATCATAAGTAAAATTTCTATACTGACTCATGTTAAAATTTAAATCCGTATCAAAACAACCAACACTCCAATTATGTTTCCCTTCTATAATTCCAGAAATTGTAAAATTATTAACAACATTCTTTACAACCCCTTCATCAGTTTCTTCAATCGAGTCATCAATATACAAACTACAATTATTTAATCCAAGTGAATCTACCGGAATATAACTAAAATTAATTGTACTCAAATTTGTTCTAAAATCATTTACTGGAGAAGTCAAATTAATTTGTGGAGGAGAATAAACTGTGAAATTAATTTCATTTGTAATATTCAAGTTCGTTGCATTATCCACACAAGAAAAACTATATGTGTGATTTCCATCAACAAGTAAAACATTTGCTATATTTGTTCCGTTGACAAATTCCCCATAATATTCTACATCTCCATCGATACTTAAGTTACAAAAAATAGAATCATCCAAATTTTCTGAAATATTAAATTCAAAAGAAACATTGTTATCATCAATTATTTCATCTTGTACTGGAGAAATCACATTAACTAAAGGTGCATGTGTATCAACGTATAAAGTTCTGTTTTCACTTGCACCAATCATTGAAGTCAAATCAGTAACATTTATACTCCAATTATAAATTCCGTCACTAAATCCAACAACACTAAAAGAATTATTTATTCCACTTGTAACGAGACTTTCATTTTCCATGTAAACCAACCCATTAATTATTAATTCTGTTTTCAAAAATCCTTCATCGTCTTGTGGGAAATATACAAAATCAAAATTACTTTCATTCACCCATTCAAAATCAAGTGGTTCAACTAAACTAACTCCTGGAGCAGTATACTTTGTAAAATTATAAGTCAAGCTTGTATTTGAGTTCTCTGCTAAATCAACACAAAACAAATTCCATTCACGGTAACCATCTAAAATTCCTGAAACAACCCTTGAAATATTTGTATTATTCATAACAGAAATATTTTCATCAACAACATTTGAATCAACACTCAAATTACAAATAACTTCTTCACTAACTAAATCAAAAACTTTGAATTCAAAAGTAATATTTGATGAATACAAATCTTCTCCATTTGGAGAATAAACTTCTATTGTTGGAGAAAGGTTATCAATAAAAAATACATTTTCTAAACTTGAATTACTAAGTCCGTAAGTGTCACTGCAATTTACATAATAAGTATATCTTCCGTCGTTTAATCCTTCAACTTCTAAATTATTTATTGAATCTAAAACAATTCCTGAACTAACTGTTGTATTCGCTACACCATTCAAATAAACAGTACATGAATCAATTCCAGTATTATCATGAGGAATAAAGTCAACGATAAATGAATTACCTTGAGCGTAAGTTGAATTTGTATTGTTAATTGAAACATTTGGATATTCTAAAACATTTACAACTCTTGTTTCACTAATTCCAAAATTATTTGAATCATCAGAACAATTCAAGTACCACTCTTTTGGTCCATCACTTAAAGTTAAAGAAGTTTGATTTGATATTTCTCCACTATTCGTTGAGAAAATCAAATCTTCAACGCCTTCAATATAAATACTACAATTCAAAACTGAATCAATTGTGTCTGTTACATTAAATTGAAAATTTACTAAACTCGTTGATGAATTACTATTGTTTTCTGGAGAAAGTAAATTAATTGTTGGAGAATTTGAATCTACTCCAAAAGTTCTGTTTTCAGTTGAAACCTTTGTCAAACTTAAATCATAACAGTCAACACTCCAATTATAATATCCTTCATTAAATCCAAAAACAAAAAATGAATTGTTCTCTAAAATTTCAACCGAACTATTTGTTGAATTTACTTCGCCATTAATTAACAAATCACAATGATTAATTCCTGAATTGTCTTCTACAAAATAAATAAATTCTAAATCTCCATCTGAATCAACATAATTATCTTCAGGCGAACTTAAATTAACGCTTGGAGGAGTGTCAGTAATTGTAAAAGACCAAGCATCTGTTAAAAAACTTCTAAATGAATTGTCATAACAAGTTACTTCCCAAAAATGCTGTCCGCCTGAGAGCCCCGGCGTTGTTACATTTGCACTTGAACCATTAGTTACATTAACTGTTCCAATAACTTCTGAGTCCAAAGTAACATTACAGATTAATTCATCATCGTAATCATCACTTGCATTAAAAGTCAAATTCAAAAAACCAACGTTGTGACTACTTGTATCAAGAGGATAAATTAAATTAACAACAGGATTTCCTAAGTCAACATTAATTGTTCTAGTTTCACTAAAGTTTGTTGAAGCAACGTCAGATAAATTAACACTCCATGTATGAACTCCTGCTGATAATCCATTAATTGTAAAATTATTTATTCCAGAAGTAACAATTGTTGAATTTGTCATGTTAACAACTCCATCCAAAATAAATTCTACTAAAGAAAAATCACCATTCAAATCTGTTGCATTATAATAAAAGGTGTATGTACTACTATTACTCCAAGTATTATTTGTCGGAGAAATTAAACTAACTGACGGTGGAACTCCAGATTGTACACTAAGAACACTTTGTGCATTTGCTAACATTTTTTTTAATCCACTAGTAACATTTATTTTATAACTTCCAAAAACATCCGTTGAAATTAAACTATAATTAAAAAATCCATTTTCATCAGTAAACAAACCAGAATAACTAACATTAAAAAATTGTAATTGTGGATCATACGTTGAATTGAATGCACCCATTTCTACTTTATATTCCAAATATCTTGAAACGCCAAAGGAATCAGTAATGTTTTCTCCATTCAAAACTTCTCTCCAACTACTCCAAGTTGTTTTATCATTTGACGTTCTAACATAAACTAAAATTCCCGCACAATCACTTGAACTAAATGAAACTGATAACCGAGGCCTTTCATTCTGCGTTGCATATTCACTACTTCTAAACAAAACATTTCCTGAACCAATTGGATGTATTACAAAACCATTATTATCAATTGCTCTACTAGACCATCTTTGAACAGTATTAGTAACATCAAGAGCTTTTATTCCAGTAGTTGCCGTTGACATAGAACCAAGAGAAGTTGTATTTATCGAAGGAGAAGTTGCAACACCAAGTGAACTCCAAAGGTCTTCACCATTTCTATAAGTATATGTCGCTTCATTCTCCGTCCAATTTTCTAAAACTTCATAAAAGTTAGGATTGTCCCCAGTATCATAAACACTAAGTCTAAAAGTTGCACTACTAATTGTTGAGCCATATGGAATCTTGTTTTCACCAAAACCTAAAATATCATTAAATTTTACTAAAGAACGTTCTGTATCTGGAGATGAATCAACTGTCAAATAATCAACACCACCATAATTTGTATTTGGATTCAAACTTGTAATATATGTATCCTCCGTTCCCGAATAAGAATTGGTGTCTCCCTCTTGATAATCAACACTACCAGAACAAGGTTGAGAAACAGTTTGCCAAAAAATATTTCCCCAATCAACTCTAGCCCCAGCATCTAAAACACCAGTAAAACTACCAGAAGTATTCGCTCCATCTAAAGTAAATTCTCCAGAAGAATAAGTAACATTATCATAAGTTGACAAAATTTTTATTTCGTCTTCAGTAAAGTTAAAAGAATTTTGTGAAGAACCTTGATTAGTTAAATTTGTAAAAGGAATAAATAAATTATCCATCCAAAAATTAATTGCATAATTCTTTATTGCAGTTCCATTAGAAAAATTCAAATACCCACTCATAAAAATATCTTCATTTCCAACGGAAACAGAAGGGTTTAAATCCAAATTCAAAATTAATTTTAAAATATCAAATGTTCCATTATACGAATCAACTAAACCAGTAGAATCATTAGCATAAATTGTATAATTATAATTCTCCCCAAAAGTTTCATCTGTTTCTACATTTGTACTCCACCAATCTCCAAATAAATTATCAAAGAAAATAATTGTTTTTTCTACTCCGCCAATTACATTTTCCCAAATAACAACCCAAACAGTTTCTGTATTTGCATCAGTAACATTAACATTCAATGTTAAATTATCTCCTGAATACAATAAGTTTGAGCCATCAACAATTTCACCTTCCTCATTTGTTTGATTCAAAAAAGTTATTACTGGTGCAGCAGTGTCAACACTAAATGTAACACTTGTATAACCCATCATTCCCGACGTATCATTAGCGTAAATTGTCCAGATGTTTTCTCCATCATTAGAACTAATTCCAGTTATATTTTGATTACAATTTACCGTTGTATTTGTAACTCCACCGTTTAAACTATACCAACAAGTGTCAAGGGTCGTTCCTTGTGCATAACTAACTGAATAATTCATTTCAGTTATTTGATAATTATAAACATACGTTTGCGGATATAAAATTTCAACTGTTGGAGGAGATTGCCAAGTAATGTTTAAGTCGGTAAAAGAAATATTTACTAAATCAATTGCTGAATAGAGAACTCGATAAATTAAATTTGAACCTGGAGTAAACCCTGAAACACTTCCCCCATTAGTTGCACTAACCCAACTGTTTCCATTGTCAACACTTAATTCTAAACTAATATTATTATTTGCATCAACTCCAGTCTCAGTCCAACCAACATAAGAGAAACTAGTTACAGGTTGACTTGTGTTCATCGTGTAAGAAGTAAAATTCCCTTTTCCTCCAGCAACAACACTTTTAACTTGCATCAAAGAAACACCATACATTAAATTTTCAAAAGTAGGACTTAAACTTGACCAATCTTGTGTTAAACTATAATCTGCTCCAGAAATAGAATAAACCATCGCCCTTGATGGACTCAAATAACTAACAGCCGTATTTGTTCCATCAACATAAAAAGTGACTAAATAATCTTTTGAAGAATCAATATTATATTCTAGCCAATCAGTATAATAATTACTTGAAGAAGGAATTACATAACTACTCGCTCCACCAAAAGTTAATTGATGCCAAGTTCCACTAACACAGTCACTAGTTGTTCCGCTTCTCTCACAAATGCTTGGATTATTTACTCCAAGTGTTCCATCTGTTCCAGAAATAAAATTAATTCTAACATAATCTCCACTAGCGTTTATTGTACTTCCTTCTAAAACATTTCTATACGAATAAGTTGTTCTTCCACTGTTTGACCAAGAAGTGTCAGCAGTTTGAACTGTTGCATCCCAATTAGTTTCTTCTGTTGTGTTAGAATAAGTTTCATAAAAAGTTACATTTCCTTCATTCCATGTTACTCCATTTATTTCTTTTATAGAAGAGTCATCCGTAAAATTATCAAAATAATGTTTATCAAAATTAACAGTGAAACTAGTTGAATTACTTGAAAAAGTTCCAACACTGTTATTTGCATAAAATCTAATTGTTTGAGCACCTTCACTTAAAACAACAGGAACAATATTACTTCCACTACAACTTGTACAAATTGTTTGATTACTCCCGCCATTTATCGACATTAAAAGAGATAAAGCATCCCCTACTAATGTCACGTTTAATATTGGCGTATAATCTTGTTCAATTGGTGTGTTAATTCCTTCAATTAAAATTTCTGGAGGAGGCTCAACACTATTTGACCAAGAGACATTCAAATCAAGTAATGAAATTAATGAAATATCTTCAAGTTCAAAAAATACTCTATAAACAAATTTGTCTCCAGTGATTATTGAAAATAATCCATTATTTTTTGTTGCTTCGTACCAATTGTTTCCATTGTCAGCACTAACTTCTACCCGAAGAGAATTGTTAGAATTGTCTTTATATTCATTCCAAGTAATATTTGTAAATTTAGTTATAGTATCAATTAAATCAATTGCATAAGAAGTGAAAATTCCGCTCTTCTTCCCTCCAGTAATTGAAATTGAAAAATTATCATGCCTTGCTTCATCATTAATATCATTGTAAATACCAACGTAACCCACAGGAAAATAAACATTACTTGCACTCGTTGCCAAAACTCCATTTACATAACAAGAAACTGTATGATTTTTTATTTCAAGTAACATATCATTCCAAGAATATGTTGAATAAGAAGTCCCATCGCTATAACTTGATAATGTTGATTCAGAGCCATCAATAACTTGAACTATTTCAGCATCAATTGGAGACTGTTGACGAACTTGACACCTATAATAATTACTAGAATTCTGATACCCAAATAAAAAACCAGAATAATCATTATCTGTTGAATACAGTCTATAAGTGATATTGTAATCAGTTTCATTGTCAATTGTAAAAACATTATACACTGCCAAAGAATCAGTCGCATCTTGTCTTTGTGCTAACTCATTATTAGTATTTATTTGCCATTGACCTCCAATTAAAGACCAATCTTGTGAATTTTCAAATTCTTCAAAAAGTATTGTCTCATTTTTCAATTGAAGAGTAATGTTTCCATTTAACGCTTCAATTTTTTCACTAGAAGAGATTGCAGAATCATCATTAAACGAATCATAATAATTGTTATTCATATCAACATTAAAAGAAACACTTTTATGTCTTACTTCTCCCATCGGGTTACTTGCATAAACATTAACAACATAATCTGCTTCTCTCAAATACAAAACTTCTTCATCTGAAAAATTACAATTATTACACAAAGTTTGATTAGCTCCGCCATTAATATTATACCACAAATCTTTTGCGTCCCCCGTTAAATCAATATCTAAAACAGGAGTCGCATCATTTATTGATCCTGCTGTTGGATAATTAATTGTAATGTTAGGTAATTCTTGATTAACTGAAATTGTTACATTCCAAATGTTTGTAATATTGCTAATACTTGCATCGCTTGTCAAATTTGCATAAGCAAAGAAAAAATATTCTCTGTCAATGTCCCCTGTTGCATTAACATAAAACGTAACAATTTGACTTTGACCAGAAGACAATGAATTAGTTGTCAAGGGGTTTGATGTTGCATTTGTATAAAAGGGCGTACCCGAACCAACAGGAATAATTCCCTTTTCCATACTTGGGGTTGTTGTCGTGAAATTAACTGAATCAATATACCAACCTTCCCTAGTTACACTACTATCTGAAAAGAAATGGAATCTAAAAGTAATATTTTCTCCAGTTATTTGAGACATATTTAATACAACTTGTTGAAATGAAGTTGCACCTCCAACAGTAGAAGACCAAATATCTTCTCCATTAATTAAATCTGGTCCACCACTATATTCTTGATATTGATCATTATACCCTCCAGAAATAAAATTATTAAACTTTTGCCAAAGTCCACCATCTAAACTATATTCTAATACTCCTCCATCATAACCTGGTTCAGTAAATAAATAATGATAAAAACTAAACGTTGAATTTCCTTCAATTTCATAAGTTGGCGTAACTAAAATAGAATCTGAAAGAGATAAATATGCAGCAGCTTCAATATCCCCACATTTCCATGCATATGTTCCATTGTTTGTACTCTCTGTACTAATGTGCCATTGGTCATTCTTTTCATTCAAAGGAAAATGTTCAAACCCTTCTGTCCCAGTTTCAAAATCATTATATGTTTCAATAATGGGATCAAGAGTTACATTAACAGTCCCACAATTTCCACTCAAACATGTAACATTTAATGTAACATTAAAGAATGCATCTTTTTCAACATAAACAGAACTTGACGTTGGATAAATTAAACTCAAGCCAAGAGAATTCGGAATCACTTCTTCTAAAACAAGTAAACCTGAACTACTCAAAGTTTGACCATTCAAATAAGAATCAGTTGGAGTTATTTCACAAGAAAAACTGTCTCCCACTTCTGTTTCAGAACTAGTTATATTTTGAAATCCTCCAGCTTCTAAAGAATTTATTTGTTCGGGACTCAAAACAAAATCAAAAACTAAAAGTTCATCCAATGAACCAACAAAATATGCTGGCGTTCCCCCAGTGTCTTCAATTCTACCAAAACTACTAAAAGAATTAGTTATACTTCCAGTGTCAGAAATTGCATTTGAATTTAGTGTTCCATCAACATAAACTTCTACTCTTCCCGAAGAAGAATCCCTTGTTAAAACAACATGATGATAAGTGTTATCATTTATTGCCGAAGTTGATTTTGCATTTGCTCCATTACCTACAGTTATTCCAATGTGCCCAGAGGCATCAATCCAACCCCAAAAAATATCATTTCCTCCTCCAGATTCTTCAATACCTGTTACACCAGGAGCTTGCCACATTGTATCGCTTCCTGTTTGAGAAGTTTTTATCCAAAAAGATAAACTAGCTGTTCCTCCTAAAACCGAAGATAAATCCACGAAAGAATTCAAATAACTTGAACCATCAAACGTATAAGCACCAAAAGAATCATGACCACTAGAACGATTAAATACAGCACCAATAGAGCTAACATCGTATGAATTTCCTGAAAAGTCCTTCGTTGATTCATTACCTTCAAAAGGCAAATTTATTGTTGCAAAGCTAGTTCCATTCTTATCCCAATTAAAAATATTTTTAACACTGTCCCCATCAAAATCATTTGAGTTTTGAGAAATACAAGTTAAATTTTCTGAAGTCATATTTGTTCCAAGACTAGAATTAATTAACGGTGTTGAATGTGTTGGGGCATCATTCCCAATATATGTAATTCTAACTTCAACTTGTGAAACATAAACTGTTCCCGTGTTTGGACGAAAAACTAAAACTCCCATATCCAAATTTGAAATGTCACTCCATGTCCATGTTGAAGGAGCATTAGTGTCTGTAGTTATATCATGCCAAGAAATATAATCAGCAGTACTATATAAAATATTTCCAGGGTCATAACTTGAACCAGTTCCTCCAGAAAAAACAGGCCTAAGACCTGCACGAATTGTAACTCCATTGTTATTTTTACGACCAAAATATCTTACTTCAACTTGTGAAATTTCACCCAAGTTTGAAGAAGTACAATTGTTTGCATTAAGAGTCTGAAGTCCACCATTGTCATTATCACTAGCATATGTTCCAGTGTTTCCGTCAACCATATTCGCTGGAGTTGTATCCCAATTAGTCGAAGAATAAGAATTAAAATAACAAACTTCATATCTGAAACTAGGGTCAACTACATAATCAAATTCAACATTCCCAATAACTTCTAAATCAAAAACATCTTCTTCACCAACAAGAGAACTAAGTAAAACTTTATATCTGTCATAGTCTCCAATCACTCCAAACTTTGCAATTAATTCTTGTGAATCTTTTTGATAAACAAAAATTGTACCATTTCCACGAGCATAAACTGTAATATCATTTTCATTTGTTAAATTCTTTTCAAAACTAACACGTAAATATTCTTTATTTGAAATATTTGAAAAAACATAATCTTGCTCTTTAACTAAATCATAAACTTCCTCGATAAAAGTTCTATTTTCATCCAAATGCTCTGCCTTTGAAATTAAAATAACTTCAAAAGTTTGAGTAGACAAATGTGGAACTGTCCAACCAATTTCATCAATCAACCCGTTGTTATTATTATCATAAACTTGAAAATCTAAATACCTTCCTTCTTCTTTCCAATAAATTTTAATTAAATCTTTTTCAGACAACTTATACCTTTCAGTTACATTTGTAGTTGTAAAAACATTCTCATAATGAAAATCAGAAGAAACAACAACTTCCTTTTTTGTTTCAGATAATTCTTTTTCTTTTTTTACTGGAGCAGGAGTTTCATAATTTATTTCTGTAACCTCTCCTGAATCAATTAATATTTTTTTTTCTGTTTCAATAGATAAAACTTTTTTCAAACTGTCAAGAACACTTGTTTCTAAACTATAATTTACTTCGGCTCCTTCTTGAAAAACTTTAATATTTTCACTGTAAGAAGGAAGTGTCAGAACTGTTTCATTTTCATTCAATGTAACATTCTTTTGCCATTTAACTGGTTCCCCAATTTTTATTTCTTCAAGTAAAACAGATTCATTCTCAACAAAAGTTTCTTCATCATCAGAAATATTTTCAACATTATTATTTTCCTCAACTTTTTGTAAAACCTTTTCTTCCAACTTTTCTTCACTAGAAAAATTATTTTTTACTAAATTAGTTTCTTCATTTATTTCAGAAAAAACTTCAATTGTTTTTTTATCCTCTTTGAGTAAAGATTTAACATTAAAATTATATGTTCCAACATAATTTAGAGGAAACAAAAATATATCCTCGCTTCCTTCCTTAATTAAAGTTGATTCAGGTGTAATTATTTTTAGTGTATAATTAATATAATCTTTCAAATTTATTTTTACTTCATCTCCTAAAACATAATTTTTGTCTTCAATAAAAGCATAAGTAAAAACACTCGAAAACACAATTAGACTAACCAAAAACAAAATTAATAATTTAACCTTCCCAGATTTATCTTTAAGAAAATTCATTTTGTTTGCCATAAGTTAATCCTCCTAAATTTAAATTCTCTTCTCTTCCCTGTCTCAAATATTCATAATAACTAGAAATTTTTTGCACAATTAGGGCGGGAGGGACGCGTAACAAAAATTCGGGTCGTGAAAGATATTGCAAAAAATTTCCAAAATAAAAATCTTGCTTCCAGCTTCCAGCTTCCAGCTTCCAGCTCACTTCGTTTGCCATAAGTTAATCCTCCCTATTCTAAATCCATTTAATTTTCCCTCGATTTGTAACATTAAGCAACGAGTTTGAATTGAATGCCAAGGTTTATTTAATTTTAAAGATATATCTTGTGTTGAAAGAGGTTGAGAACTAGTTTTCAAAATTTTTAAAACATTCGTCTTTATTTCATCCCCTTTGTTTCCCCCATTAACCACTTGATTCTCACCCGACAATATAAAACAAAAATTCTTTTTAAAGATTACCATGTTTAGTATGAAATATCGTACGATGTATCGCAAAAATGAAAATAAAATTAATTGTCACTCAAGGATAAAACCAAATCTTTATTAAGATAAAATATTTTACTATATTTCCTTCCTTCATGGAAGGAATCGTTAATCTTCGGATTAACTTTGAATTACCTTCGGGTAATTCTTTGAGTAGCCTTCGGGCAACTCATCGAGCCGACTTATGTCGACTCTGAGCCAACTTCGGTTGACTCCATCTGAAAACTTGTTTTCAGATGACTAACAAACTTCGGTTTGTTAGATGCCAGACCTCGTGTCAGGCTAAACCAAGCTTGTCTTGGTTTTGGCAAACTTCATGTTTGTCAAGGAGGGGAACGAACTTCGGTTTAGAATCCCCCTCCATTTTTATTTTTTTAAAAAATATTTTTTCACAACTCACTAATAACTGCTTTGTGCCCAAGAACATTCCAATACCATTGAACAATTCTGTCCCAAAAATTCAATTTTGTTTTAACTCCATACATGACAACCTGACTAAAGAAAGGATTGTTTAGAGAAGAAAATTTTGAAGTTTCACCTTCATTAACGACATTTCCATTCAACTTGAAAAAATTTCCTTTGTTATCAACCCCATAAAATTCAACTTGACGATATTTTTTATTAAATTCAGTTTCATTAAATTCAAATTCAAAAGAAAAATCTTTAACATTGTCTCCCAAATTGTTTTCAAGTAAATAACTTCCCAAATAATCTAAACTCCTATTGTAAATTTTATTTTGAAACATAAAAGAAACCAAATCAAATGCTCCACGATTAGTAAAATTATTTGAATAAAGTGCTACTGTTAAATTTCCCTCCTTGTCAATTAAAGGAAACTTATCTGAAACAGAAGAATAATTAGTAAAATTATTTTTATATTTTCCTCCAGAGCCACCAGACTTTTTACCTAAAGAAGGAATTAATTCATAAACATTAACAAAAGTTTCTTCTAGTTTTTCTCCACCAAGTTCACTTACAAGATAAAATTCTCCTAAAACATTTGGATGAATAGTATAACTAAAATCAAAACTATCCCCGTTAACTTCCCAAACAATTACATTATATTTTGAACTTGAGCTTGTCATCTTTCCGTTATTTGAAATATATAAAACTTCAAATTCAACTGGAACATATTCCTTGAATTCAACACTAACATTGTCACTAATTTCTCCATGAAGATTAATTGTTTTCTCTTCTCCTTTCTTCACGCTTTTTTCAATAACTTTTTCAAACTCAACATTCTGAACAATAAAAAAAGAAAAATTCTTTGAAAAATTACAATCAAAATAAAAATTATCCTTTTTCAAACTAAATGAATCATTAAACGAATTAAGTTTTTCACTAAAAGGATCAATTAAAACAAAATCATTAGTTAAACCAACCTCGCAACTTCTCAATTTTTGTTTTGGCTTTATGTAGTAACTAAAATTAAAATAACTTGAACTTAAATTTTTCCACTCTATACTGTAATATCCATCTTCATCATAAACACGCCCGCCATCTGAAACATTAAAGACTTCAAATTCATCAGGAATATAATCAACAATTGAATTCACACCAGAAGATTTTTCTCCATAATAATTAACAAAAAAAGAATTTTCATTTGAGTAATACATTTCTTTTTCAAATAAAATATATTCTCCTAAAGTTGAAGAAACATATTCTCTACTTCCACCTTTAATCCTTTTACCAACGTGACAATCAACCAAAAAATCCCAATTATTTTTTCCAAAGTTTCCTTCAAAAGTATTTCTATAGTCACACCCATCTTCACAAAAGTTTTCATAAGTTAAAGGATTACCTTCAAAAAAAAGCCCAAAATCACAATCATCATAAACATTCAAATCTAAATTAACAAGCCCATCATCTGAAACATATAATTGTTTTATTGGTTCATTGAATTGTATAACTTCTCTTAATTCCATCTTTGGAAAAATATCACAATCCGTGCAAGAATAATATTTATTATTCTCTAAACTCAAATTCATTTGAACTGGTCCTGCCATTAGCCCTTCTTGAAAATCCAAAATTTCTGATTGAACAACTGAACTATCTAAAAAAATCGTTCCATTATCTATAACATTACTAAATGAATAACGATTATTTTCAGGACTAACATAAACTTCAACATAACGATTTGTATCATTTGTATCATAAACAAAAACCTTTTGCCAACCCGCTTGAATTCCGTCACTAGACACAACTTCTCCCCCAATTGTACTGGCCGAAATTAAATTAACCATAAATATTATCGCAAATAACAAAACCATTCCAAAAATTATTTTCTTTTTTTCTTTCATTTTCTTATTTTTATTTTTATTTTTCTTCCTTTTTAATTTTCTATGTTCTCCACCATTGCTTCCAAAAATTTCTTTTGCTTCAAGCTACAAACTACCAACTACTCACTACATACTATAAACTACTACTCTTGCCTCCATACAGTGTCTTTAACAATACTAATTTCATAACCCTCTTCCATTTCTATTTGCGCCCCACCAAGGTAAGACACATTAATCCAGGGGAAAGGATTTGGAATTAAACCTTCACTAATTTGTTCTTCTGAATTCCAACGAGTAATTGTATCTTCTCCATCAATACTCTCTGCAAGTTGAGTAGTGTTTTTTAACACCGTTCCAGCATACATGCTAATCCAATGTTTATTTGTTTTCGTTAAAGTTTCATCATACAATAAAGTTATATCTTGTGGAGTGTAAACTTTTCCAACACTTGACCAATTAATTTCGGCTGGACCACTTTCATTTAATTCAACTTCATAACCTTCTCCAGGAGAAATGTCAAAATTACATGCAGTTTCAGTACAAGAAAAACTTTCAGGACAACTAAACTCATCACAAGTAACCCTCTTTTGTGTTAATGAATCAAACTTAGTTATAGAAGTTATTCCAGTCACCTCATTTAATGTGTCATTTGCATTTTTCAAGTCACTAAAATTAGTTGGAAACCCAATCCAGTTTCTGTCCTTAATTGAATAAATTCCAGACGGGTTGTGTTTCAAAGTATAAACGTGTGCACCAATAATTTCTTCACTCATATTACTTGAGGAAGGATTCCATGCTTCAACTTTGTAAAATCTTCTTTTGTTTCCAGAGAAAGTAGTGTCTGTATAATTACTGTTTATAACTTCATCTAATAATGTGAAACTAGTTGCATTTTCTCCAGAATAAATTCTGTAACTAACAGCATCAACACTGTCAGCCCAGTCAAAGAAAACATCCCCCGTTCCATCATTTGCTGTTTGAGTAATGTTAACAAGAACTGGTTCAGTCGTCGGTAAATATGCACTAAAAGTATAATTTAAACTCCCAGCAGAATTTCCATAAATATCATAACAGACAACTCCCCATTTGTAAAATCCGCTATTTGAAACATTCACTGAAGTGAAATTGTAATTTCCATAAACAGTTTGATTTAAATGCCATCCAGTTGACCAATTTCCATACAAGCTACAATTACTAATATCATTTTCATCACTAACTGAATAATTAAAAGAAGGAATCAAATAAGTTGAATAATTGTAATAATCTGTAGGACTAACTAAAGTTAAATTTGGTTTATTCAAATCTTTAATTTCAACGCTAAACCACGCATTTGTGCCCGATCCAAGACTAGAACCTTTTTGTAAATAAATTGTATTGTTATCATAAATTTTATTTGTTGAGTAAGCAGTTGAATATGATGTCGTTGCTCCTGTGTTATTATTAGTTTTCAAACTAAATCCTCTTGAAGAATTAATTAAATCTTTATTTAATTCAATTGATTGCTCTAGTGTATTTAGTAAATTATTATATTCCCCAGATTGAACACTAAATAAATCTGAACTTACAACAAAATAAGAAAGTGTAACTTCTCCAGTATTTCCAACACGACTAAACGAAAGAGTATTTGAATCCAAAAATTTCCCTTCAACAAAACTGTCTTCAATATTTTGACTTCCGTTTATTTCTTTTGAAAAAATTAAAAAGGATTTATTCAAATCAACATTCGGAATTGTTGTTGTATTAACTATTGCCCCATTATTAATTTTTAATTCACCGCTTGTGACAAAAACATCTTTCCAACTAACCACTTGCCAAGATAAAATTCCTCCACTTGAATTACTAGAACGATTAAATCTCAAATTATCTGAATCAACAAATTCCCCGACCCAAAACCCTTCAACATTCTTTGAAGAATCAGTTGAATTAAGTTTATTGTTAACAATTAAAAAACTGTTTGACAAATTCACTGAATTAATATTTACATTAAGTGTTTTTTCATTTGTATAATCAACTTCTCCCCGTTCAACACTAATATTAGGACCAACTACAACAGCCCATTCACTAACCACTGTTTCACCAGAAATATAATTTTCAAATGAAATTGTATTAACATCAATAAAGTCACTAATCACTTGTAAACTGTCAGGTCCGTTGTCTCCTCCTCGAGTAGAATGTAGAATGAAAGCTTTTGAAGGATCAATTTCATTAA
The DNA here is from genome assembly GCA_009992215.1 of archaeon. Classification (GTDB taxonomy): domain Archaea; phylum Nanobdellota; class Nanobdellia; order Pacearchaeales; family GW2011-AR1; genus GW2011-AR1. The sequence goes on along the minus strand of JAACWB010000008.1, from coordinate 36,403 downwards.
CGTTCGCTTCAACATATCCATCAACCAAAGCTTGTCCACGAACAACTTGATATGTTGGTGTTTCAATCAAACTAGAATTTACAAAGAAAGTCACATTTGAAGAACTAAGGTAACCAAGTGTATCATTTGCAAACAAGTAAATTGTGTGACTTTGTTCGTCAGCAACATTCAAAGTTGTGTCTTCGCAATTTGGTAAAGAAACATTAACTCCACCATTTAAATTATACCAACATTTGTCAAGATGAACATCAAAAACATCATAACTTAATCTTAAACTTTTATTGTAACTATAAGTTTTATTTAATGGACTAATTAAATTCAAATAAGGTTTTGTTACATCAATTAATGTTATATTTCTAGTCAAAGTATTTCCTTTGTTTCCAGCAGCGTCATAAACTGTAACATTATAATAATAAGTCCTGTTTTCACTGTTTGCAGTAAAATTTATTGACGGAACATATGTTGTATACGTTGTTGAGTTAACTAGATTAGTAGAATTATATAATTGATAAGTAATATTCTTAAAATTAGTTTCAGTTAAAGCCGTTTCTAAAAAGATAAAGCTTCTTTCCGCAACTGTTCCAGAAGGAGAAGTAGCAGGAACAAGTGAAACTAATGGAAGAGTAGTATCCAAAGTTATTTTCCTTGTAGGTAATGTCGATTTTAATCCAGCCTTATCATAAACCGTTACATTGTAATAATATTCTCCTTCTTGTTCCAGACTAAAATTAGTCCAATTAATATTTTTGATTTCTGTTAAATAAGTTGTTGAATTCACAAGTCCGCTTGAATTATACAACGAGTAAGTCACATTATTAAAATTCACATCAAAAAATGTTGTGTTCACATAAACCCAACTTTGACTTTTATTTGAATTATTAATTTCTGTTCCAGTTGAATAAGAAATTGTTGGTAAAATATTATCAAGAGTTATGTTTCTAGTTTCACTATAATTTACATTGTCTGCTAAATCATAAACTGTTACATTATAATAATAAACTCCGTCAGAAAGAAGTGTCCAGTTAATGTCTCTCTTTGAATTTGTAAATGAATTACTATAAAGAACCAAACTTCCTTTGTATAAATCAAAAGTTATATTTCTAAAATTAGTTTCAACTACACTCGTATTTGCATAAATAAAATTATTAGTTATGAAAGTATCAGTTGGTAACGTTGATGAAATAAATTCAATTACAGGTTTAGTTGTATCAACGATTAATTCATTACTTGTTACATTTACTTTATTTCCAACGCTGTCTTCCACCTGATAAAACCAATCAAAAATTCCATCTTCTAAAAATGTATAAACTATTCCAATAGTTGCACTAAATAATCCAACTAAAGAAATTGTGTCTGTGTATATTGCCTGCCCCGTTGAATTCAAGATGAATAAAATTGCGTCCTTTAATCCATTTTCATCACTAACTGTTGCAGTAAAATTTTGTGTTGCTTCATTTGTGTAAATCGAAGAACGAGGATCAACTAAAGTTCCTTCGGGGTTTTTTGTATCAAGTAAAATAAACCTCGTCTCTGAATAACCAACACGGTTAGCTTGATCATAAACTGTTATGTTGTAATAATATTTTCCATCAACTAAATTAGTCCAATTAACACTTCTTGTTGTGTCATTGTAAAAACTAGACTTAACAACTGAAGATGAATTGTACAATCTAAAAGTCATGTTCTTGAAATTGTTTTCAACGATTGTTGAATTAACATAAATAAAATTCTGGCTAACATTTGAATCATTTTGTAGTGTTCCAACTCCAAAAAGAGCAACGGGATTAGTAACATCAACAGTAATGCTAAAATTCTCTGCTCCCCAAGAATCATAACTCTTAGTGTCGTTACATTTTATATTCCATTCACTTGTTCCTTCCTCACTTAAATTAACAAAAAATCCAGAAGGTTCTTTTGGTTCTGCGACAGTGAAATTAATATCATCATTATCATAATAACCAGAACCATCCGTACAGGAATCTGTTTCAGTATCATCATTATAATTCAAACCACATCTAACAACGTGGTCTCCAATAACATCATCTGCAACAAATGTCGTTGAATAATAATAATCTGAAACCGTTCCTACTTGTGTATTCAAAACTTCATATATCTTTTTCCAACCTGTACCATTGTAATACCAAAAATATACATTGTCAGTATTCCATAAATCAAAACTACAAGTAATATTCAAAACATCTCCAGGCGCAACTGTCGTTGCATTCAAAGTCATACTTCTAACCATTTCATCTGTATTTGCTTTTGTTGAACAATCATCAAACGTATTATCAAATTCCGTCGTTGTATCTAAAGAACAATCTTGCCCCCAGAAAATATTACAAGTAACATCTGTATCATCCAAAACTAAAAACCCACTTTCACTAACATTCAAATGCCATCCTCCATTCCATGAACCATACAAAGAACATGTATCAACGCCATCTGGGTCTTCAGCAGTATAATTAAACAAGACTTCAGTTGATTGTGCATAAAAAGAATTGTCTTCCGGTTCAATTAATTGAATAGCAGGTCCAGTAGTTGAAACCAAAAATGTTACATTACTGTAACCCAAATTTCCAAAGCTATCATTTGAATAGAAATGCAAAGTGTGTTGGCCATCACTAGTGTCAAAAGTAGTTGAACTAGAGCAATCAACCGTTGTATTAGTTCCCGAGTCAATTTGATACCAACAAGAATCAACACCAATAATATTATCAGTTACTGAATAACTCAAAGGTAAACTCACATTGTAACCATAAGCTTTTGCCTTCGGATTTAAAATTTGTATTGTTGGACCTAAATAATCTAAACCAATTTTTCTAGTTTCAGTATAATTTACATTTCCAGCTAAATCATAAGCCGTTACATTGTACCAATAGTTATCCGAAGCTAAATTAGTAAAATTAATTTGTCTTGTTGTGTCAGTAAAAGTTGTTTCATTTACAATTTCAAAAAGATTGTAAATTGAAAAAGTAATGTTTGCAAAATTAATTTCAGACAAACTTACATTTACAAAAACCCAATTATCTGTTTTATTAAAGTAATTTATTTCTGTACCTGTTGAATAACTAATTATTGGATTAACGTTATCAATAGTTATTTTTCTTGTAAGAGTAGAATTTTTATTTCCAGCAACATCATAAGTTGTAACATTATAATAATAAATTCCGTTAGCTAAATTTGTCCAATTAACTTCTCGATTTGTATTAGTATAAGTTGTTCTATTAACTAATGCTGTTGTATTATACAATTCAAAAGTTACATTCTTAAAATTAGTTTCAACAATATTTACTTTTACATCCACAAAATTATTTTTTACATAACTATTATTACCAAGAGTTGGAGAGACATAACTTATTTGTGGATAAGTGTTATCAAGAGTAATTGAACGAGTACTCGTTGAAGTAGAATGTGAAACTAAATCAACAACAGTTATATTATAATAATATGTTCCTTCGTTAAGAAGATTCCAAGATACGCTTCTTGTCCTATCAGTAAAAGTATTTGTTCTAATCCTGTATCCTGTTGAATTATATAAATTAAAAGTAATGTTTGCTTCGTTTGCTTCTGTCACAATTGAATCAACAAAAATAGTGTCACCCGAAATAATTTCCCCATTAACTTTAGTTCCAGCCCCAAAAGAAATAACTGGAAATAAATTATCCAAAGTTAAATTTCTAGTTTCAGTTGAATTTGTGTTTCCAGCAATGTCGCTTGCAGTTACATTATAATAATATGTTCCATCAGTTAGAGAAGTCCAATTAATTTCAGTTGTCCCGTCACTAAAAGTATTACTATATTTTAACCCAAGAGAATCATATAAATCAAAAGTCAAATTTGAAAAATACAAATCATTCGTTGTAACATTAACATAAATATTTTCCCTCTCAAAAATACTTCCAGAATCTTCAACACCAAAGGAGTAATCAATTAATGGTTTTGTTATGTCAACAGTTAAAGTATTATTATCTGTATCAAATTTATTATTAACAACATCTTCTACTCTGTAAAACCAAGAATAAATTCCTTCTTCTAAAAAATTATAAACAATTCCAATTGTCGCACTAATAACCCCTCCAAGTTCAACAAAATTCGTGTAAACTAAATTTCCTGTTGAATTAAAAACAAATAAAGTTGCATTCAAAAGTCCAGTAGCATCATTAAAACTAGCAGTCAGATTTTGAACCAAACTTTTTACATATGAATTGTCCGTAGGAGTCAAAAGTTCTCCAGTTGGAGGAGTTAAATCTAAATTAATTTCTCTTGTTTCAGAATAACCAACATGCTCAGCAAGGTCATAACTTGTAATATTATAAAAATAAATTCCCGAAGATAAACTTGTCCAATTAACATTTCTTGTTGAATCAGTAAAAGTATTCGTCTTAACTAAACTTGTAGAATTATACAAATTAAAAGTTACATTCTTAAAATTATTTTCAATTATAACTGTATCAACATAAATCCAACTTCTACCAACATCACTGTCATTTTCTGCTGTTGTACTTCCAAAGAAAACTTGTGGACTTGTCACATCAATAATAAAAGAATAATTTGAAAATGCAAATGAATCATAACCGATAGTATCATTACATTTAACATTCCATTTGTAAGTTCCCTCTTGTGAAAAAGGAATTGTAAATGCTGTGAAATTATTTTCAACTCCAAAAGAAATAACTGTATTATAATTTTCTATTTGTTGATAACTCTGATTTATCCAATCACTACTTCTTGAAATACTTGAAACTTCTAATTCATCCAAAGTACCAATAAAAGCGTGTGCTAAATTATCATTAAACAAAGGGTTCGCATTGTTCGCTGAACCAATTCTCGCATCATCAGTTCCACTAAGTCCATCCCCTTGTGTTGCAGAATTAACTAAAACACCGTCAACATACAAGAATTGAACAGTTCCTGTGTGCCCACCACAAATATAGTGCCAACTGTCATCAACGTAAGTCGCTGGACTGTCAAGTGGATTGAAAACTCCATTATAACATTCAGCATATCTAAAATTGCCAGCAGAAGTAATACCCATACCACTACCATCAGTAAGTCCACCATCTTCTAAAATTGTACCATCATGACCAGTAGAAATTTTTGTCCAAGTGCAATATGTGTGTGCCCCATCAACATTCCATTCAGGATTAGTTCCTAAATAATCATCTCCATCAAAATAATCTCCTTTACCAACAACACCAAGAGTATTCATATTTGAATCTGGATTAATAAAATCTTCCGCGTTAAAATTACCTACTGAATCAATTGCAGTTCCACTCGTGTGATCGAGGTGATAAACACTTGTATAAGAAGAACTCCAAACCCCCGTTGTGTCTTCCATGTTTTCTGCATTATCATTTCCATAATACATACAAATTTTATTTACACCAGAAACCAAACTAGGAATCTTCACCCAAACATTTGCATTTGTTGAATCATAGTCTTCAATTTCATAACTTAAGAGATTTGAATTGTGTGTTTCACAACTTCCATTAAAAAATCTCAAATCATAATAATCTCCAGTATCAGTATATTCGCTAGAAATATTCAAATAAATTGGGAAGTCTGTTAATGTTGTTCCTCCAACATTTGTAATACTAATTTCTTTTCTATGTTTGAAGCCCAGTAAAAACCAATTTCCAGAATAAGTTTCATTTTCATGCCAACCTAAATTCCAATCCCCATAAATTGAACAAGTGTCAACGTCGTCAGGATCATTAGCTGCAAAACTAAAATTAATTTCAGATGCTGTTGAATAAAAACTATTGTTTAACGGTTTTACAAGTTCAATTGCAGGACCAGTAACAGAAACCGAGAAACTCTTTGTTACCACGTTCCAATTTCCAAAACTGTCATTTGCATAAAAGTAAATCATGTGCTCTCCTTCACTTGCATTAAATGTAGTATTAGTTGCACAATTAATTGTTTGATTTGTTAAAGAATCTAGATTCCAAATACAAGTGTGAACACTTGAAACAGTATCATAAACTACATAGTCTAAAGGTAAACTTGTATTATATCCGTATGTTTTAGTTCTAGGGTTTACAATATTAATTATCGGTCCAATTGAATCAAGACCAATATCTCTTGTTTCAGTTGAATTAAAATTTCCTGAAAAGTCAATTGCCGTTACATTATATTTGAAATTCCCGTCGTTTAATCCAGTAAAATTAATTTCACGAGTTGAATCAGTGAAAATAGTTTCATTAATTAATTCTCCTTCTTCATACAAATCAAATTTCACTTCCTTGAAATTCAAATCACTTGCTGTCACATTTATATAAATCCAATCTTCGTTAGTAATTGTTCCATTTGATTTTGTTCCAGTAGAAAATGAAACAAATGGTTTTGTTGTATCAAGATTAATTTTTCTTGTAGAAGTAGAATTTTTATTTAAGGAAAGGTCATACGTTGTAACATTATAATAATATGTTCCATCAATTAAATTTGTAAAATTATAACTTCTTGAAGAATTTGTAAAAGTTTGATTTCTTACTAAACCGCTTGAGTTATACAAATCAAAAGTTATATTCTTAAAATTAATTTCAGTTACACTTGTATTAACAAAAACCCAAGATTGACTTTTGTTTGAATTATTTATTTCTGTTCCAGTGGAATAAATAATTAAAGGATTCACATTGTCAATAGTTAATTTTCTTGTTTGAGTTGAACCAATAAGCCCAACTTTATCAACGACTGTTGCATTATAATAATAAACTCCGTCAGAAAGAAGAGTCCAAGTAACAGTTCGTCTTTTGTCATAATATGTATTCGTTCTAACTTTGTAACCAGTTGCATTATACAAATCAAAAGTAATGCTGTCTTCATTTGGTTCAGTAACATTAACTTCTAGAGAAATACTACTTCCATTAATATAAGAATTATTTTCTTTTGTAATTCCACTAAAAGAAACAATCGGATTTTCATAATCTAAAATAATTTGTCTTGTTTCCGAATAACCAACATTGTCTGCCAAATCATATGAAGTCACATTGTAATAATAAACCCCACTTGAAAGAAGAGTCCAATTAATTTCTCGTGTGTTGTCACTAAAACTATTACTGTATTTTAATAGAGTGGAATCATACAAATTAAAAGTGATATTTTTATAATTCTCTTCATAAATACTAACATTTACAAAAATATGATCTGCTAAAACAATAGAAGCATTATTTTGTGTCGGTGAAACAAAAGTAATAACTGGTTCTGTTATATCTAAATTCAAATTGTAACTAGTTGTATTATATTCATTATCAACAGAATCACGAACACGGTAAAACCAACTAAAAACATCATCATACAAAAAAGTATAAACAACACCAATAGTCGCTGTTGTTAAACCAACTAAATCTACTAAAGAAGAATAAACTAAATTTCCTGTTGAATTAAAAATAAATAACATCGCATCTTTTAATTCAATATTGTCACTTACTGTTGCGGTAAAGTTTTGTGTCAAATTGTTTGTATACAATTCATCCGCGGGATTGTTATTACTTCCACTTGGTTTAATCGTATCTAATTCTATACTTCGGGTTGAACTAGTTCCAAGACGTCCAGCCTTGTCATAAACTGTAATGTTGTAATAATATATTCCATCATCAAGAGAACTAAAAGTATGGTTTTTAATTCCATTAGTATAGGTTACATTTTGTATTTTGAAAGATGTGCTATTGAACAAATCAAAAGTCACGTTTCCTAGATTAGTTTCAACAATACTCACATTAACATAAATTGAACTAGCTGAAATTCTTTTCCCGTCTGTTTGTGTTCCAACTCCGAAATCCACAATAGGGTTTGTTAAGTCTACACCGACAGTATAATTTGACAAAGCACTTGTTACATAACTCAAGCTGTCATTACATAAAACATTCCAAACAAAATTTCCTTCGCTTGAAACATTAACGGTGAAGTTTCCCTCTGTCTTTGGGGCAACAACTGTGAAATTAATGTCATCATTATCATAATAATTTAGTGTTGTTCCTTCAGCACAATAATCTCCATCACTATCTGTGTAATAATTAATTCCACACCTTACCCAATGTGTACCAACAACATTATCAGGAGTAAAAGAAATTGATTCATTTGTAAAAGTTGAAGCCCCCCAATTCAAATGCTCTTGTAAAATTCTCCACCCAGTTCCATTGTAATACCAAATGTGTGTGTCATCACTGGAGGTATAAGGATCATATTCACAAGTTACTGTTATTTGTTTTCCAAAAGTAACTTGAGTATCACTCAAATAAATATTTTCAACACTCTCGTCATTTCCAGCACCATTTGCACAAGTGTCCCAAGTGTTGTCTCCTGATTCTGCTGGCCCGGCCCCACAATCAAATCCCCAAATTTGAGTACAAGTTCTGTCACTTGAATTTGACAATAATCCAAAACTAAAATCAGTTTGATTTTTGTGCCAAGCTCCATTCCAAGAACCATAAAGTGAACAACTATCAACTCCGTCAGGGTCTTCAGTTGAATAATTAAAAAATACATCTGGAACATAAGAATATATTGTATCATTATCCGGTTCATCCAACACAATTGCAGGTCCCGTCGTTGAAACCGAGAAAGTAACTTGACTTTGTCCTAGATTTGAAAAAGTATCATTCGAATAAAAGTATAAAATATGTGCTCCGTCTGTTGCATCAAAATTTGCTGTTCCTGTACAACTAACAGTTGTGTTAATTCCAGTGTCAAGCCTGTACCAACAAGAATCAACCCCCACAATATTGTCTGTTACCGTATAATTTAGTAACATCCCTGTCCCATTTCCATAAGCTTTAGCTTGAGGACTAATAATTATAATTGTTGGTCCAAGAGTATCAAGACCAATTTTTCTAGTTAAACTAGAATTAAAATTTCCTGCCTTATCATAAACTGTAATATTATAATAATAAACCTCACTTCCCAAATTTGTAAAATTAATTTGTCTTGTCGCGTCACTAAATGTTGTTTGATTAACTAAATCAGTTGAAGTGTATAAATTAAAAGTAATATTTTGAAAATAATCTTCGACAATACTTGAATTAATATAAATCCAAGTTCTCTTAAAATTAGTGTCATTGTTTTCTGTTCCAATTCCAAAATCAAGAATAGGTTTAACTGAATCAAGAGTCAATTTTCTTGTAAGAGTAAAATTTTTATTTAACGCAAGGTCATAAACTGTAACATTATAATAATAAACTCCGTCGGTTAAACCAGTCCAATTAATTTCACGATTGTTATTAGTATAAGTTGTTGTATTAATTAAGGAAGTTGAATTATATAATTCAAAAGTAATATTTTTAAAATAAGTTTCAACGACACTTGTGTTTACATAAATCCAACTTCTATTGAAAAAAGAATTATTTTGTTCTGTTGGGGTTATGTAACTAATTACAGGGAAAACATTATCTATCGTTATGTTTCTAGTTTCAGTTGAATTTTTATGTGAATAAGTATCATAAACTGTAACATTGTAGTAATAAATTCCATCAGGAAGCAAAGTCCAAGTAACACTTCTTCTTCCATCAGTAAAAGAATTTGTTCTAACATTAGTTCCTGTTGAATTAAACAAATCAAAAGTGATGTTTGCTTCATTCTCTTCGATAACACTAACTTCAACACCAATTGAACTCCCAGAAACAACCTCGCCAGAAGATTTTGTGAGTCCACTAAATTCAACTAAAGGGTTTTCTGAATCAATATGTATTGTTCTTGTTTCAGTATGTCCTTCCTGGTCTCCTAAATCAAAAACTGTTACGTTGTAAAAATAATCACCACTACCTAAGTTTGTAAAAACAATCGAATCAACAAAACTTGAATAACTAGTTTTATTCAACAAATTTGTTGAATTATATAATTCATAAGTTATATTTTTGAAATTAGTTTCAGTTACACTTGTATTAATGAAAAAATAATTTTCTCCAGAATATGCCCCAGTTAAAGGGGTATCTGGACTAACAAAATTAATAATAGGATTAATTGTATCACAAATTGTTGAAACACTAGAAATCGTAGTTGAATTATAATTTATTGGATAACCATCATCAGTTGCAAAAATAGAGGAGAAATCAACATATGAATTACTAGATGTACAAGTCCAATCATAATACCAAGAGTCTCCACTTCCAGAATTAAAAGTTTGATTATTCCCATCAATATTTCCTATAACTGAATCAATAGAATTGCTTGCATCAGTAACGTCAACACTAAATCGAACATTTTTATTTAATCCAACAACACTTTGATTTACAGAAGGATTACTAAACTGTGGGCTGTCAATATTTTCAAAATAAGGTAACTCTAAAACTTGCCAAGCATATTCCCTATCTTGTCCCCCGTATGTTCTTTCAATATGTAATCCAATGACAGGCGTTCCCGTTAAATAATACCATTGTGTATGACGAGGAAGTGCAAGTCCATCCCCATTACATGTTCCAGAAACAAAAGATAAAGTTTGATTTTTATTATAACTTCCGCTAAATGTTACATCATCAACATAATCTGTTGTTCCCCAAAAAGTATTTGAATCATCCTCTCTTTGTGTAGTTCCAATAAAATCAATTAAATACCACTTAACTCCAGCAGAATAAATTCCATCATAATCATAAAAACAAATTGTGTTGTCATCCTGAATGTATCCGCCACGAGTAGAAGAATCAAGCCCACCATCACTGTCATCAATTGCATGAGAATGGTGAAACAAAAATGAACTACTTTTGTTAAATGTTCCAATGTTATAACAATCAGGAGAAGAATATGCTCCAGTAATTGCTCCAGTATACCCCTTGTAAAATCCATTTATTTTGTTTGTATTCCATTCAACAACAACCCACCTAAAAGTTATAGCTGTTGAAACAGCGTTATCTTCACGAGTAAATTGAATTGTATTGTTATCAATTAAATCAGAATAAAATTGAATAACATCTCCCCTGTCAGCTGCGTAAGTTGTGTTAATATAAAACCAAGACATAGAATTGTCTTTATTTACAGAAGTTGGAAGCGTTGCATTAATTGTAACTGATGTTCCCGAATAAGTAAATCCTCCTCGCTGAACAGTGAATTCAGAATCCATTGCTTCTAAAACTTGCCAAGTAACAACAACGGACCCGTCATCACTTGCACTTCTCTGTGCTCGAATATGAGTTGAATTGTATAAATAAAGAGAAACAAAAGAATCATCCGTATGTGTTACAGGGTCCCCATTTGTTCCAGCAGTTGTATTCTCTTGATGCATCATATTTGGAGCAATAACAAAAGCATTCGAAATATTAACTGCAAAGTCCAAAGGAATAAATTCATCTAATCCCGCAAAATTGTAAACTCCACTTTGAACTCTATAACCAACCTTTCCTGCAAAATTATGTGCATAGTCAACGCTGTCTCCAAACTTAAATTCCAAATCATGTTTTCCCGTAGACAAAACTCTTGAGACTTCACTTGAAGTTTCAAAGCAACTATAATTCTCAACAAAAATTCCATTTTCTTTTTTTATGTAACTAATTTCATTTTCTCCACACTTCAATTCTAAAAATTCTAAATCTTCTCCAAAACAAGTTCCATTAATTCCGGTAATGCTCAAATTTGAAACACCTTCTGTTTGAAATTCAACCTTCCAAGTTCCACCAACGACAGGATAACTCTGAACAGTTAAAACATCAACATAAATTTCAAAAGTTTGATCTGACAAATGTGGAATTAACCATTCAATAGAATCAATAAACCCATCGTTATTTGAATCAATTGAATTAAAGTTTAAAAATTTATTTTCTTCCTTCCAATAAACATTTAATTTAGAACTTTCATTAACACTTAAATTAAAATCAATTGTTGTGTTCGCTGTTATATTAAAATAATGGTAATCCGAAGAAACAAAAACTTCTTTTTTATCTTTCGCAATCTTTTTCTCTTCAATTTTTGGAGAAGGAGTTTCATACAAAACTTCAACATAATCTTTAACTTCTGGTTCAAGACTAATCAAGCTAAAACTTTTTTTATCACTCTTCTCAACTCTTTTTGCGTAATCTGGAATTTTAACATTAACTTCTTTATCTCCAGAATAAACTCTTTTAACCCAACGAACAGGCTCTCCAACTTTTGCTGGAAGTTGTGTTAATTCAATTTCAAAATCTTCTTCGGGATATACTTGTTTTTCCAAAATAGCTTCAGGTTCTTGAGTAATCTCTTCCTCTTTAGAATTATTTTCTTGAATTATTAAATCATTTTCTCCTAATGAAATATTTTCCTCTAAAGTAACATTAGATTCATTAAAAATAGAAATATTTTCTTCTGTAATGTTTATTATATTTTCTTTGGTAATATTAATTTCATCTACAAAAGAATCATTTTCCAAGGAAATGTTTTCATCAGTTAAATTCGCTTTAACTTCAACAGAAATATTTTCTTCTTCAACGAAAGAAGAATTAACTAAATCAGAAACTTGTGTTAAATTTCCAACTACCTCTTCATCAAGAGTAGAATTTGGATTATCTAAAAATGTCCCCCCAGACGCAATGGCTAAATTTGAAATAAAGAGAATATAAATTAATAGACTACTAATTACTGCCTGAAAATTCCCCCTATTCATTTTCTCCCCCAATTAACCTAATTTAAAATTCAAGTTCCTCCTTTAAATACATTTATATCCTCGAAATAAAGAGAATCATCAATCTTTGATTTTGCAAGTAAAAAGATACCAAAAATCAAAAAAATGATTCCAATAAAACTCGATGAAAAAGAAATTGATTTTGACATTTCAAGTAATTGTAAATCTCTTGAAACAGAAATTAAATTAAAACCCAAAATAAGTAATGCCACTTCTTTTAGAAATTTCCCTTTTAGTAAAAGCAAAATGACGGCAACTAAAAGAGGTAGAAGAATTCCCCCCAAAGAAACAAAAGGAGTGGCACTAGGATCCCTACATAAAGTCTCTGTATGAAATAAGTTTCCTTCATAAACAATTTTTCCATAATCACAATCAAAAAACTTGGAAGTTAGTAAATGCCCCGACTCATGAATCCCAATTGTTCCAATAAAAACAAAATTTGTAAGGGTGATAATAAACACCAAATGACTAATTAAACTCAAAAAATACCCTCTCTCTTTAACTTCCGATTTTGGAAGAATTGAATATTTTCTTAAATCTTCAATAAAAAAATAAATTAAGGAAAAAAACAAAACCATTGAAATAAATCCAAAAATTTGTACATCCCCGATTCCTACAAGTAAAAATAAATTTAAAATTATTGAAACTAAAGAATAAACTAATCCCAAATAACCAACCTTTCTATAAACATCTCCTCTAAAAACAAATTCAAGAAAAATAAGTAAAGTAAATAAAAAAGAAATTATAAAAAATAATACTGTCGACGCATGAATCAAAAAAAGAAAAGGTATCAAAAGTAAATATAACCCTAGAATCATAAATAATTTTTTATTTCTTGAAAAAGAATACATTATTTTGAAAAATAAAATACTTTGAACAAATAAAAGAATTCCGTATAAAATAATAAAATCTTGTGAAGAAGCTTCTAATCTTCCACTAAACCACAATAAAGAAATAAATGAAACCACCAAATATGAAATTCCAATTATATTCAAATCTCTTAACACTAAAAAAATTTCCTTATTATTATAACTTTTAATAAATTTCACTAACAAAAAGAAAAAAATAAGAAATGCAATTAAACCGTTTAAAAAATATATTAAATTCATATTGATTCCACCGCCCCAAAAACAATATTTCCCGAACACGTTTTTGAAATTCCCCGAGGGACATAAATTCTCCAATAAGTTGATTTGAATGCTTCAAAAATAAAATCATCTTGTCTTAAATTTAAATTAAATTCAGAAATAACTGGAGAGCTAGTTAAGTTTTCATACGTTGATTCAAATTCTTCTAAAGTTAAATTCCCAAAAATAGAAGAAGTCAAATTATATTTTTTGTAATAAATTGGTATATCTTTGTCTCCAACACAATCCATTGCAAGCCCATCATCGACAACAGAACCATAACCATACAAACTCAAATCAATAGGAACATTTCCAAAATTTGAAATAACAATTTCCACTTCATCAGAAACATTCTCAACTTGAGAAGTAAAATTAACAGAATCAACTACACCAATGGACAACAGAGGATTGACACTTGTGGTGTCAATCCCCAACCCTCTTGAAAGAGAGTCATTCGCATGTATTTCACAATTCCAGGTTTCAGGTATTGCGTAATAGAATATATCATATGAACATGTAATCAAACTTTCATTTTCATTCCCATAACTAGAATTAATTTCACAACTATTATTTGTATAATGATAATTATTGTCATCAGAATCCGAATAAAAAGATGAATCAGAATAAAATGAAGAAATAGAAGATATGAGGCTATCTCCGTCTAAATCTTCAACAACAGAAGAGCAAATCACCTTTCTTGTTGAATTTGCAATTAAATCAATTTCATCTAAAGTTAAATTAAATGAATCATCAACAAGTGTGTTTTGAAAAATAGGTGGAGAATTTAGAGTCATATTTTCTACCAAATCATAACCAAAAGTGCTAACAGTTACATTTACTTCTTTTGAAACATATGTGTCTCCAGTGTCATAAACTTTCAATGTTAAAATATCATTTTTTTTACAAGGCGTATCTAAAAGTTCACAATCAATTAAATAAACATTGTCAACTCCAGCTGAACCTGCTGGTCCAATAACTGCAGTAATATTGTCAACACCTCCAGTAATATAATTCCATAACATTACTTCGTGGTTATTAGCCGCAGTTGAATCCAAAGCATCATTAACATACCCAGTTATATAATGTGCAGAACTAACAAAAGGAAAAAGAAATACGAAAAGTAAAACTAAAAAATATTTAATTTCCATTTTCAACCTCTGCCTTTATTTTATAAAATAAATCAGAAATTTTCTCTCTATTTTCCTTTGATAAAGAATTAAATCTAACCTCCAATTTAGAAAATAGTTTTTTGTCTTTGTTTTTTTTCAAATCAAAAAGACCTTCTTTGATTTCAAAAATTAAAATGTCATTATACAAAAGTTCAATTTTTTCATAAATTCTTTTTCTCTCAAACAATTTCAATTTTGAATATTTATTTTTAACAGATAAATAAATTCCTTTTGCTTTTTCTAAGTCCTTACTTTCCAAATTTTCAACACCTTCGTTAATTTTATTGACAATTCTAAAATAGTCATCACTAAAATTATTATATTTAGAATAGAAAAAATAAACTCCCGCTAAAACTAAAAGAATAATTCCAAAAATTCCAAGATAACCCTCAGTTCCCCCATTAAAAACAAAAAATCCCGTCATTGTCGAACCGTCCACTGAATCACTGACAACCTTAACAAAACTAAAATCAATATTTTCTAAATTATTAAAATTATTTACTTTAGGCATATAATAAAAGATTTCTTTTGTGTCTGTATCAAAAGAAAGAATTGTGTCTTCACGAACAACATTATAATTTCTATTAATCAAAGTTAATTCATCAACATCAGATGCGACTGAAGAAGGAATATTTTCAACAAAATACGCATCATTCATTTTTTCAAACGGAGACAAAACATTTCTTTTAACTGCGGAGAAATCCTTTGTACTTCCATCCAAATAAATAATTTCAAAAGAATAAAAATTACTTTCAACCCTTAAAGAATTATCTTTAATTATTTTTTCTGTTTCCTTCAAACTTTTCTCTTTATCTTTTTCAGAAATTAAATTATTTAATTCAAACAAAACTAATTCTGCTTTATCTAGGGACAAATCTTCAACTTTGTTTTTCTTCTCCAAGATAGAAATATCTTCTGGAATATTTTTATTTAAAATTCCTAACTTAACTCCAAGAGAATTTAATTTAGAAGTCAACTCTTCTTCAGTTAAATCTTGAGTTTTATATTTTTCAGCTGTACTTTTAAGAGAACCAATTTCAGTTAAGGCTTTTTCAATTTCTGTGTTTAATCCTAATTTTTCAAAAAATTCTTTCTCTAAATCCCCCATATTACTAATATCTGAATTAATATTTTCTATTTCAGCTTTCAAGGTATCTGCTTCAACAATAAAAGAATCAACTTTACCTCGAAGACTTGGATTAAGTCCTGTTGTTGCGTCCTCTTCATCAATCAAACTTGTTCCACTAACTTCACGACTTAAATCACCTTCATTTCCAGCAGCATCAACTGCAGAAACCCGATAATAATATGTTTCCCCTGTGTCAACTAAAGTATCAGTGAAATATTTCTTGTTAGTAGATTTGTAAAAATCTGTGTAATCAGGATTAGAAAGTTCAGAACGATAAATATTAAATTCTTTACAATCTTCATCAAAATACCAAATAAGTTTTATTTCCCCTTCATAACTTTCAGATTTAATATCTGTAATTAAACTTGGTTTTGACGTATCATAATCAAAATAACTTCCAGAAACAATTTCTGTTCCTTGTCTTCCTTCTAAGTCATTCGCGCTAAACTTAAATGATAAAACACCTTCTTCTAAATCTTCCTCTAAGACAATTGAACCTTGCCAAAGTTTTTCTGCTCCAACAAGAGTAACAGGTTTATAGCTAACACCATCAAGAGAATAAGAAAGACTTGGAGTATTTGAAACAATTTTTGAAGTTACAAGTTTAACTTGCACACGACCAGCAACCAAAGGATCATTTTTATCTAATTCTATTTGTGCAGTCACAAGAGAATTTACTCTAAGAAGAACTTCTACTTCTTCTGGATCACCATCAAAAGTCGAGCTTTTACATTTAACATAATAGCGATAATTTCCATCCCCCAAATTTACAAAAGATTTTTTGTGAAGTGTTCCCCCAGTTTCATCGAACACTTCACTCATTACCCCATAGCTTTTACCCGAAACAACGTCATATTTACAAATCGAATCACTAACAGTAGAAACCTTCATCAAAACATCCGAAAAATCAACAGTTAAATTATAATTGTGATTATCCAAAATTTCATAATCATAATTCACAGTAAAAGATTGATCTTTTGCAGAAATTAAAGTACTCACTAATAAAATTCCAAAAACAATAATTAGCACTCTTGACAATTTCATTTTAATCTTTTCAATTTTTGATGATAAATTTTCTTCTCCATTCTAATTTTATAAAAAAGTATTCCAACAAGCAAAATAAAAAATCCATAAATTAAAGGAACATAATTTCCCCCTCCCAAAACATCAATCGTTGTGCTTCCTTCAAATGTTTGTTTTCCATCATAATAAACACGTCCACTAATAACATATTTTCCAGAATTTTCAGGAGTAAAATAAAAATTAAATTTTTCAATCGTATCAATTGGAACATTCATTTTTTCACTTTCAAATATTTGTACAATTCTTCCGTTATACGTTGCCCGACCCTTAAATTGTGCAACAACTTCTTTTTCTCCAACATTCTTGAAATTAACTTCAAATGGAGTCGTCTCTTTTTTCTTAACTTCCTTATTTGCAAGAATACTAAGTAAAACCCCACTAGATTTTAATGCACCTTCTTCTAAAACATCAAATGTTAAAAGAAAATCCTGTAAACAATCAAGAACAGAAATCTGTGACCAATACTGCCCCAAATCTAAATCTTTTGAAGGAATTCTAAATTCAAAATTATCTTCAACTGTTGGAAGAATTGATTTCCCAACAAAATTTTCACTTTGTAAAATACTTATTTGTTCTTGATCCCAAATATCAACCAAAACCTTCGGATTAAGTCTAATGTTTCCCTTATTCAAAATATCCATTGTTAGTAAAATTGGGTCTCCCTCTTCTGCTGAATTAATTAAAACATTTTTCACAACACAATCTTTCATTTCAACATCTGTAACACTAACTGTTATTGCCAAGTCAAGACTAGAACGAATTTTACCAACAGCATGATCTTCAATTGAATCAGAAAAAGTTTCACTCATCACTCGCAAAAATCCAGAATAATTTCCATTGGGCGTATCAACTGGAGGAACAACTGAAAGTTTCAAATAATAAGGTTCATCTTTTGAAACAAATATTCTCTCAGTTGAATAATTCAACCAAGAAGCAATATCTCCTCGCGGAGTCAAAGAAACCTCCATTTTTTCATCGGAGTCTGCTGAAATAACTACATATCTCTCAGCATATCCTTCTCGGACAACATCCTTAAAATAAATTATCCCAGGACTAATTCCAACATTCACACTACTAACTAAAGAAAGAGTATAAACTAATAATAAGACTAATACAAATATTTTTTTCCCCTGATTTTTTGGTTCCATTCTCCCTGAAATTGTGAGTTTAAGTGCCACAACACTTTTGCGAATTGTTGAATATAAAAGGGGTTGCCCAATCCCCCTTCTTGGTTAATTCCTGCACATGCAAGAATATAAAGAGGGATTTTTCCCTCGGTTATTTGTGTTTGTAGTTGAGTATGAGGACGATTTCTCGTCCTGATATTGAAAGGTTTTCCTTTCGGTTATTTGTGTTTGTAGTTGAGTATGATGCCGTTTTTTAAGAAGTCGGCCGCTTCTTTGAACATAAAAGAAAAAAGGTTATTAAAAAAATAAAAAAATAATCTGCCTTTATTCTAATTCAACATAAAAGTAATAATCAGTTGTAGATGTATCACCATTATGTCCGTCTTCTAAGACTAACATTTCAAAATCGTGTTGTTTGTTATCGAACCCTAAAACGTCTTGATTTAAGATTGATGCAAAAACAGCTGCATCACCATCCCATAACAAAACTTCTTTGAAATCAGTACTTGCTGCACCTTGTTCATCAAATAAATCTGTACTATTACAATTATTCAATGTTTGACTAGCAAGAGTTAAAGTTGGATAGATTCCACTAAAAGTTTCTTCTACACCATCTACTGCACTTGCACCAACATTAAATGTTGTTTCTAAAGTTGCAATATTTGCTAAACTTGCACAAACAATGTTTGTCCAATCAACATTTGAATCAGTTGAAGCTAAAACTTCACCTGAAGGACTTGCAGTTGACCAATTATACATAACATTTCCAGCCGAATTAGCTAATTCAATTGAACCACTAACATTACCAAAATAACCAGTCCAAGTTTGAGTTGTTGATTTACCAAAAATTGTAAGCTCAGTTACATTACCTGCAATTGCAGTTGTGCTATCAGCAACACCACTTGCAGCAGTTGAACTTCCTTCATTTGTAACAGTTTCTGCACCATTAACAGCAAGAACCATTCCAGACATAAGAAGTAAAACACCAAAGATTAAAACCATTGACATTCCTAACTTTCTCATATTTCATTTTCTCCCCCTTTTTTGATTCTCTCCCCTCCGAGTAACGGAATATGATTTTCAGAAATCTCTTTTGAAATATCTGAAGGTAAATAAATAGAATAATCAACCTTATTTTCAAGTGTTTTAATAAAAGTATCAACCTTTGATTTCAAAGTTTTTGAAGAACTAAAAATAATCATTTTCCCAGAATTTTTATCAAGAAAAATTGAATCAATTTCTTTTTGATAATTTTGTAATTCTAAATAAACTCTATGTAATGAATCATGCAAACTAGAATTTTCAACCATCCAAATTGCCAAAACTCCTTTATGGTATTCAGTTAAATAAATTAATTTCTTTTCAGAAAAGTCTTTTGTTAAAATAGTGAGATAACTCAATTCATTTGTTAAAGCATAAAGATTCCTGGGCTTTCCTTTTTCAGCAGAACCAGTCTTTGTCTTGTAAACAATTCCTAGTGCTTCAAGTAACTTTAACTGTTGACTAACATAGCTAACAGTCGTAAAAAGCCCTTCGGCAATTTCTATCGGAGAAGACGGTCTTCTCGCGATAATCTGCAATATCTCCCACCTCTTTTCACCCAGGAATGAATCAAAATTCATATTCTTTAATATTTGAAATACTATTTAAATGTTTTGTTTATTTAATTAAGTATTATCGTTAATAAATAATTCTTTTTTATAAATTTAATTAGTTTAGAAAATACTCTTTTTTTGTTATCAGTTTACTTAATTTATAATCATTATTTATTTATTAATCTTTTTAATTTAGTTTACCATATAAACTATTTAACTAATTACTAAAATAGATAAGTAAAAAAGAAAAATAGCGACGATAACCCAAAACTTTTTTTTTACTTCCTACTTCCCCCTATCCTCTTCACTTAATTAATTTAGAAAATTTCTTCGCAATTAGGGTGTGGAGGGACGCGTAACAAAAATTCGGGCGCGGGAAATGACGAAGAAATTTTCTTGAAGCTTCCAGCTCACTAGCTCACCAGCTACTTTATTGAAGTTCTACATAAAAATAATAGGTTGTGACATCGACATCTGTCTCATGACCATCTTCTAAAACAAGCATTTCAAAATCATGATCTTTTCCATCAAACCCATTTACACTTTGTTCTTCTAAAAGAGAAGTAAATACAACGTCAGTTCCATCCCAAAGTAATACTTCCTCAAAATGATTATCAACCGAGCTACTTGAATTATCATAAATATATGTGCTCATACATTCACCTTCATTGAATTGATGCTGATTTGTAAAAAATAAATCATGTAAATTGTCATAACTAAAAGTTTCATTCACTCCATCAACATCCCCTGGAGAAATACCAAAATCACTTTCAAGCCAAGTTCCATTTTCGCTCCAATTAAAACATTGAATATTTTCCCAATTAACGCTGCTCAATCTTGAAGCATAAACTTCTCCTTCGGGATCCGCCAAAGACCAATTATACATTATGTTATCACTTGAATCTGCTAATTGAAGTGTACCGCTTACATTACCAAAATAACCTTGCCAAGTTTGAGTTACTGAAACTCCAAAAATATTTAATTCAGTTACATTTCCAGCTTGCGCTTCTGCACTTGCAGCAGGAGTAACAGGAGAACTAGTTGAACTAACAACATTCAAAGTTTCAGCACCAAAAGGTTGAACTGCAAAAGTAAAACTAATTGAAAATAAAACTAAACATGCAAAAATAATTGATTTGTTAATTCTCCCCATCTTGCCTAATAAAAAATAGATAAAATTATTTATTAAGTTACCGTATATACAGTATTAATGGGCTTTCCCAAACATTTCTTTAATCAATAACATAAACCCGAATCTTTCTTCCCATTACTTCAATTATTTTTTCTTCGCTAGGAAGTTTAATTTTCAACTTGTCCATTATTTTTTCCCCAATTATTAATTTTCCACTAAACAAATCCAAAATAGTTTTGTTAAACAAAGCAAATTTTTTCAGAAGATTAATTTTCTTTTCAAAAAACCCCCGATTAAGAACAATTGTTAATACATCTTGTTTCATTAAAGAAGATTTAATTAAAGTTTTAGACAAATTATAAATCCTATATTCTGGAGAAAGTTCTCCTTTCTGGAAAAACAAAACATACCCGAGTTTTTCATTCACAAGATTAAGTTTCAAATTATAACTTAAAATAATTTGCTCGTATTCTTTAATGTCCTTATTTGATTTAATAAAAATCATAAATACCTTCTGTTTCACTTCTAAATTTTCTTCTTTTGTTTCAGTTACAATAAGTTTTTTAGGTTCTGCCTTTTCCTGAATCTTTTCATTAGGAAAATGTTTTTTTCTTTTCTTTCTAACAAAAACATAAGAAACAACTAAGAAAATAATAAAACCAAAGGTTACAAAATATCCAAACAAAGTAATTTTTCCGTTTTCAAGTATCGCTGCCCCAGTTAAAGGCGCATTCAAAAATAAATTTTCTCCCGCACTAATATTATAAATTCCATTTACAGGCAATAAATAAAAATAACTCTCTCCTAAATCAAGACTAACATTAACTAAATATTCTTCAGAAGAATTTTCATTTTCCAAATTAAATTTTACAATTCCTTCATAAGGCACGTTTCCAATATTTGTAAATTTCAAAGAATTCTTAACTAAGGTACTGTTTATCGCACGGTAATCATTAACATAAAGCGGTTTACTAAAAAAAAAGTTCCCATAATATCCATTCAAATAAGAATTCCCTCTTTTTGTTGTTCCAACAAATTCAAAAGTTGAATTCATCGAAGAATTTATTTCTTCTTGATAAATTAAATTATTAACTGAATCAAAAATCTTAACAATAACAGGTTCACCCAAAACTAAATCATCAACTTGATTAAGTAAATTTACTTGAAAAGAAAAGTTAGTTGGAGGATTTATTTCATCACTTGAAATTATCTCAATTTTCATAGGTTTTGATTTTACTTCAACAGTTTCATAAACCTTTCCCGAGTTCAAAATTTCTCCCAAAAAATCTTTTTCAGCAGCACTAATTTGTAAACTATAATTTTTTGGTTTTGCTGTTTTACTAATTTCATAGTCAAAATAAAATTCTCCATTTTCTACTTCCAAAGTTTTCTCTACGAGCCCATCAATTTTAAAATTTACAATCCCCGAATACAAATCATGATTCGCTTTTGTTATATTCCCAAAAATTTCTAAAGTCTCAAGCGGGAAAAAAACCTTATTGTTTAGAACATAATTAATATCTAATTTATCACTAACCAAAAAATCTTCACTTAAATCAGAATCATCCAAAAACTCAACCTTAAAATTACACCCCCCTACTTCAAGTAAAGGAAATTCCAAAGTAAAATTCTCTTTTTCATCATCTAAAAAAACATATCTTTTGTCAATTAACGTTTTATCATTATCACAAACCAAATAAGAATCACAAAAACCCGAAACACTCTGTGAACTACTTAAAGAAAATTTAAGTGAAATAGAATCTCCAACACTATACGTGCTATGAAAATTATCTTGAACAACTATCGCTGAACTAACAAAGTTTAAACTAAAAACAAAAGCCAAAACTAAGAATAATTTAAATTTTCCCCCCATAAAGAAAATAGAATAAAATTGTTTATAAGAATTTGTATAGACTTAACTAAAATTCCCTGAATCTCACAGCTCCAGCATGACCATAAACTTCAAGCAATAAAGTTTTATCAGAACCAAAATGTGATCTATGTAATCCAATTTTATTTGTTAATTCTTTTTCTAATAAATCAAAAAACTTTATTCCTTCTTTAAAATTTGCAAGATTATTAGATAAATGAGCAAAAGGACAAATAACAGTCTTTTTACAATTGACTTCTTTAGCAAATTTCAATACTTCAAGAGATAATTCATTTGATATTTTTTCAATATCATCTCCTTTTTCAACCGTAATAAAAACTAAAATACAATCTTTTATTTTTTGTTTCTTTTCCTTAACCTCTTCTGGTCTAATACCTTCAGGTTTATTTGCAAGTCTTACTACCTCAATTTCATATCTTTTAGAATGAAACATCAATGACTTCATAAATTCCAAAATGAATTACAATTTAAAAAAATTTCCTCCCCCAATTTTGAATTATTTTTGAGGTATTTTGAATTTTCAGGTTCAGGCGCGTACTGGAGGTACGTGTCTTGGTTCTGTAAAATTCAAAAGAACCAAAAAGAAACAAAATTACTTTAAACCATCAAGTATTTCTTTAAGTTTATCAATATCCTTACCCATACTACTCTTCTTTTCTAAATCTTTCAAGGCTTCAATATATCTTTGAACCTTTGTAACTAATTTCTCTAAATCCTCTTTTGTTGCAAGGTCAATAACTTTATCTTTCAAGAATTGAATATCATGTTCATTTTGTTCACTCTGTGCTTTCATGTCTTGAAGAGTCCCGTCAACCAAATCAATCTTTTGAAACTTTTGTCGCATCTCTGAATAAATTGTATCAACCTTATCTGTATTCAAAGAAATTCTAGATTCTATTTTCTTTATCTCAATTAAATCTGCTTTTGTTTCTTCACTTAATTTAACAATTTCTTCAACTCCTCTGAAAAATTCAACTTTCTTTTTTACATCTTTAAGTTCATCCATGATTCTTCCCATAATTGCTTCATTACCCTCTAAATTTGCTTTCAATGCCTCAATCTTTGCTTCCTGCTTTTGAATTTCAGTCATCATCTTTTCAGGCTGAACCGTTTCAACTAAATCATGCGCTTTAACAGCCTTTAATTCAATATCTTGTATAGACTTGTCCCTGTCAAGAATCATTGCACGAAGTTCCCCAATTTGTTCACTTGTATGATTAAATCTTTCAGTAAAAGACTTACGGACTTCAGTAAAAGCTTCAACGCTAGCAGAAAGTTTTTCAACTTGAACAGAAATTTGTCCTAAATTTGCTTCACCCGAACTAGAAGATTTCACTTCGGGCTTTTTTTCTTCAACCTCTTCAGTTTCCTCTAATCCCTCTTCATCCTCTTTTTTCTTTTTTCCAAATAATCCCATAAAATTAAGAAAGTTTCTTTAACTCTCCCTCCACCTCTTTTATCAATTTTAACGCTAATTTTAAATCCTTTTTATTATGCGTCACATAAAAATATTGAATTTTCAAGTTTAATAATTTAGTCTTTGCATACAAATTAAAAACATCATGTTTTTTCTCGTGTTTTTTTATTTCCTTTTCGATTGAATGAATCCTAAGTTCCAAATTCGATTTTAATGAATGTTTATACAAATCAATTTTTTCATTTCTGTCTTTTATTTTTTTAATTTTCTTTAAAGTTTCTTTAGGAACAAGTTTCTTAGCCAAATTTTTAACATGCCTTAATTCACGTTTAGTCATAATATATATTAGAAAATATATTTTATTAAGTTTACTTTATAGAAAAAAGAAACATATTCGTGTAAACTCTTAAATTAGCAAAAAATTTGCTATTAAAACAATGAACACTTCCGTAATTTTAACAGATTTTAACAGAATTTATGAAAATAAAAAAATTCCTCAAGAAAAAATAATAGAATACATAAAAGAAAAAATCTTAGAATCCAGTCCAACAGAAAAAAAAGAAGAAATTCTAAGTAAGATAAAAAAATATTCTGTTGATAAAACAAAAATTAAATCAAGAACTTTGTTTGACTACGAGTATGTCAACGAAACATTAAATAGAATTAGAATTAATGAAAACTCTCCAGAATTGGAAAGAATTTTATTGTCAGACAAAATAATTTTAGATGTTTTAAACGAAAACTATTCTAAAAAAAATTATGTTCCAGATGAATTAATCTTTACTTCAACAACAGAAACAAGTCTACCTTCACCCCCACAAGTTTTTGTTTCAGAAAAAAATTGGAAAGATACTTCCGTTTTT
This sequence comes from archaeon, assembly GCA_009992215.1. Lineage (GTDB taxonomy): Archaea > Nanobdellota > Nanobdellia > Pacearchaeales > GW2011-AR1 > GW2011-AR1. The sequence continues at coordinate 11,290 of JAACWB010000008.1, read as the reverse complement.
CATTCACAATATTTTGGTTGTATGGGTTCATTTCCCGCAACAAAGATAGCAAATAATTCAATCTTAAGTGACAAGAAAATAGAAAAAAGAGTTGACATCCTAAGTATTGAAATAATTTCTACCTATCTTGAGATGACAATAAAAAGATTACAAAAAGATCAAAATCCCCTAGATTTCATAAAAGCAACTCTTTTTGGGGATGCAGCAATAATTTATTCTGCCCTTGGAAACGAAGAATTCTACAAAGAAAAAAGAAATGGACTAGAAATCTTAAGTAAACATTCTCAAATAATTCCAAGCACAATAAAAACAGTTAAATGGTTTCCAAGCGAAACAAATTTTGAACTAGAAATGTCAAAAGAATTACCTGAAATTATAGAAAAAAATATTTTATATTTTACAAAAAGGTTATGTGAAAAAGGGAATATTGATTTTGAAAAAGAAAAAAAACAATTAGTTTACGCCATTCATCCTGGAGGTCCAAAAATAATTGAAAAAATTAAAGAACAATATAACTTAGATGAAAAGTATTTTGAAAATAGTCAAAATTTAATTTACAATAATGGAAACCCTTCTTCAACTTCTTGTCCAATATTATGGAAAGAAATTATAGAAGATAAAAAAATAAAACCAAATCAAAAAATAATCACTATGGGTTTTGGTCCAGGATTAACATTGGAAGGATTGATTCTTAAAAAAGTTATTTCAGATTAAGTTTTTGAATTTTCATATTTAAAATAACCAAAAAGAACAAAAAGGAATACAACCATAAAAAAACCAAATATTTCTTTCACGATTAAAAATTCAAAATATTTTTTGAAAAAATTATCCTTTTCTATTTCAACGAATAAACACCAATTTAATTTATTCATGGCAACATATTGTCCAATTACTTTTTCTCCCCAATAAGATTCATATTCATTTAGTTCACCAAAAATAATTTCATTATTTTCTTTTCCCAATCCCGAAAGAGTGTTTAAACATTCAAGAGAATTAGAAGTATTGACTGCCTGAATAACCCTTCCTGCACCCTCTCCGAAAACATGCGTTGAAGGAGTAATCAAAATATACTCTTGATTTATCAAATATCCCTCCGCAAAATCTCCAAAATCTCCCACCTTGTCCAACAAGATTTCAAGTTTATCATCCAACAATCTATAAGAAAAAATACCCTCATAAGTTCCATTTTTATCATATATTTTTTTGTTTAACAATAAGTAAAAAGTATTTTCTAAAGGGTGTGGTAAAATACGGTAAGTTAATTCTGGTCCAGCAACTTCTAAATATTTAACTGTTTCAGGATAAGTACTTACATTAAATCCTATTAATCCATTGTTGTTATCTAAAACAATTATTCCAGAAGAATTTACAAGTCCCAAAGATTTATTTTCAACAATAACAAAAGAATTCATAATTTCATCTTTGCTATAACTAGTTTTAGAAGAAGATTGATTCGATTCTAAAAATTCTAAAAATAAATCTTCATCATAAATTTGATAAAATTCTCTCTCCTCTTCTTCAATAAAATTTGTAATTAAATCAATCTTTTCTCTCAATATAGAATCCATTTTATTGGTTGTTTGTTTTTCCATAATCTTATAACTAATAAATCCACTAACAAAACAAAAAACCAAAGCAACACAAATTCCGATAATTAAAAAATTAAAAAAAACCTTACTATAAAAAAATGAAGGTTTGTTACGTTTTTTCATAATAAAGAAAGGAAAAAATTCTTTAATAAAAAAGACGCAAATATATTCACAAAAAACTATAAAAATTAACTAAAATCATTCTTTTTTCGTTAAAACTTTTTTCTCAACAGCCTTAACTTTCTCTTTAACTTCAACTTTAGCTTTCTCTGCTTTTGCCTTTTCTTCTTCTGCCTTCATTTCTTCTTCATCAACAAGTTCCAATTTCAATTTAGGCAAAGGTTTTCCTAATTTCTCCCACTCTTTTTGTACACGAGGTTTTAACCCTTCCAAATAAATCTCAACAACGCTAAATGAACCACTCATAATTTTATCTTTAATCAATTTAAGTTCCATCTTCAAATCAAAAGTATCAACTTTTTCTTTTTCAAGTCCTTCAATTTGATATTCTATTTCATCAACTAAATCATTAAATTGATTATATTTCTCAAGTTCTTCATCTGTCAATCTTCTCGTTGAATGTAAAATTGGCCTAAAGTTTACAAAATAAGGTCTACCACGATTATAATCTGCATTCTGAAACATAATAACTCCCACTTCTGCACGAACTAAAGATTTCAAAAATTCTTCACCATACTTTGTCTTAATCCTCTCAAGGTCTCCCTCTTCAAGAGTACGTGTTTGAAGCTCCGTATTAATATTCGCTTTAATTTGTCCTGCAAAATCATTTAATACTTGCGAAATTAACATAACACCAAGCCCCCACTTACGAAATTCACGACAAGCCCGCTCAATTTGTAAAAATCCAGCACCGCTACCACCAAACTTTGGAAGCAAACGATGAACTTCATCAAACACTAAAAGTATTTTCAAATTTGGAGATTCTTTAGGATCACTTCTAAACACTTGCTTAATTGTGTTAGCAACGAAAACATCAATCTCTGCAGGAGTTAACTTATTCATTGAAAAAATCTGAATTTGTCCTGGAGCTAAAAATTTATTCACATCAATCTTTTGTTTCGAGTCTTTAATCATACGAACATTTCCTTTAAACGCCCTAGCATCTTTTGGTTTCAAACCAAACCGCGGATAAAAGCTAATCATCTTTTTATCATCACATTTTCTTAACATACCACTCCACTGTGCCGTCGGGTCAAAAACCATAACACAAATATCTTGCATAAGCGCTTCTTCAATAACAACTTGCGCTGAAATAGATTTACCCATACCAGTTGCACCAGCAACGATTGCGTGTGTTGTTAATTTATCAATTTCATAATAAGCAGGATGATTACTCTCAGCAATTTTTCCTAATTTAACAACACGAGGACCCGGTTCTGGAAGCGTGCTATATTCAACTTGAATTCTATATCTTTTCTTTTTATCTTTGTAACGTTTATACATCAAAAGATTCAAGGAAACAAAACTCAAAAAAGAAATAATTGAAAAAATTAACCAAAGAGGAAGTCCAAAGAACGAATACAAATAAAGTGGTCTTGAAACAACAAAAGAAACAGTAGAACTTGAAATCAAATTCAAATATTCTGCAGTGATTTCTAAAAAATAATCTCCCGAAGTGAAATTTTCCGAAATAGGAATTTCTCTAAGTAAAGTTAAAGAATTTTCAATTTCAGAACTAAAATTCTCTTCGTAAAGAATATTTTCTCCAGACAAATCTTTTATTTTCGCATTAAACTTAACCTCATAACTTTGATCACGAAGTAAATTTTGTAAATTTAATTTATATTTCAAATTATTTCCGGGCTGAACCAAATTTTTGAATAAATCTATCCCGATTAATAAAATTTCAACGGAAAACTTTTTGTCAACAACTTTAATTTTCACTGGAATTTCTTGTTCTAAATCCCCGCTAATTGTTAATGTTCCCTCATAAGTTCCCAAAGGCGGAGTTCCATAAATTGTAACTTTCAAATTTGTAAAACTATTTGGAGTAATTGAAGCCGTCAACTTATCTAATTTAATAAAATCTTTTAGATTTGGAGAAAGGGCAAAGTCAAGATTCATATTTGCTTGTCTTAAATTATATATTCCTATTTCCTCTTCAATAAAAGTATCTTTTCTAACTTCCTTATTTATTTCTTTAGTACTAACCCAATAATCCTCCCCCTTAGCAATAACTTCTTCGACAATTTGTTGACTTATTGGCTCTTCTGTGTAAGGTCCAGTTTCAAATTGATAATCTATAGTTGAATCATGTAAAATAATATTATGTAAAATTGATTCTCCACCTACTGAAAAATTAAATGAATTGTGATAATTATTATACTGTTCTTTTAATACAACCAAAGAATGTTCCCCCGAAGTTAAAGTTGCATTAATAGAATATTCTCCAGTTGTATTTGTATAAACTGTGCTTTCTCCAAGTATTACCCTTGCATCTAGTACAGGTGCTCCAAGTTCTGTTTTTACAGTACCATAGACATTAACACCAATTAATTCATCAAGTCCTGGGGTATATGGAGTCATTGTAATATTTTTTTGAATTAAATAATTTGTAAAATTAACAGAAATATTTGTAAAATAATCATCATATCCAGTTTTTTTTACAAATACATTATAAGTTCCCTCAACAACAGTAAAGTTAAGACTATACTGCCCAGTACTTGAAGTAGTTGTATTTATTCCTGCAACATTAACCGTTACATTTTCTAATGGATTTCCAGAATTGTCAAAAATATAACCATAAAGTGTTGCCAAAATATTTTCTCCAATCCCCGAACTAGCAGGGCATTCATCATTTGGATCTGTGAAAAAATAAAAATGTTCAGTTGACTCGGAGGGAATTGGTAAAAGTAATTGATAATTTACAATCTTTTCAACATCAAAAGACTTTTGAACATCTTGGATATGTGCTGCATAAACAAAATTTGTTCCATCATTTAAAACATAAGTATCATAAATTTCGTTGTCCCCATCCCATTTGTAAGTATAAGTCATTGGAACATTTGTAATATTTCTACTTCCAACAACAATGTTTCCCCTCTCTGTAAACGTTACACTTGGGCAATAAATTGCATCACTACAACCAACATAAATATCTAGTGCATTCAAATTAGCTGGATTTAAATTATCAAAGTCAATTACAGGAGAAGTTGATGCATAAATTTCTTTTCCCCCAATAGCATCACTTTGGATACAATCAAAAAACAAGTCTTGCCTTACAATTTCCCCATAAGAATAATCATCATGCAATTGTTCTGTAAAATCAGAAACTCTAAGAGCAAGACCATATGCTCCTGCCCAAAAAATAGTATCAAATTTTTCATAAATTGTTAATTCTGCTATACTTCCCGCACTAGCATTTACTGAATAAGTTGCATACCCTTCTAAGCCACCCTGAGAAATTAAAAACAAAAAAAGAATAGACAAACTAATTGCTGTTAAAAACAATAAAAAAGTCAAAGTTTTTTTCTCAAAATTATCTTTCTTTATTTCTCTTTTTGCAATTGCTCTTGCAGAGCTATTCCTTTTTGGTCGATCTTCCCTAGACATAAAAAAATAAAGACAAAAGCGTTAATAAAAGTTGTTTTCAATTAGTTTCTTCTTTAACTTCTGAAACATCTTCTTTTGTCCCTTCTTCTTCAACTTTTTCTTCGTTAGCTTTTTTCTCTTCTAACTTCTTTTGTTCCTCTTCTTCCTTTAATTTTTTCTTTTCTTCTTCCTTTTTCTTTCTTTCTTCCTTAATTTTAAGGAAATAATCTTTAACTTTATTTACTCTCTTAACAATACGTTCTTTCATTCTATCATAATATCTTCCAAAAACACGCCTAAAAGTTCTTTTAATCGTTCTAAAGAAATTTGAAAAATCAACAAAAAAGGAAGAAAAGAATATTCCCATTCGAAAAAACATAAACTTCAGTTTTGAAGGAAAAATATTATATTTAACTCCCCGAAAAAATAATTTTAGTTTGAACCAAAAGATGGCAGATTTCATTTTCAATCTTTGATAAAAATTTTTCCTAAAGTCAATATGGTAAGCCTTGTAAACTTTATTTTTTTCTTCTTTTTTTATTTTCTTCTCAGGCATATCTAAAAGTTTATCTTTATTGTGTGAAACATAATTTTGAAGTTGTTTATTTCTACGAGAAAGAATTTTTTTGAAATCTTGTGTAAATTCTTTTTGTGCCAGAATCTTATTTTTTCCAGAAGAAATTTTTGTTTTGTATCTTTCCGTTATTTCTTCATAAGATTCTTTATATTCGTCTTCAATATCACTAATGTCTTTCATTTTATTTACAATAACAATCACAAGAATGACAAGAATTATTGCTATAAACAAATTCTGAAGAAATAAATTTTGTTTCTTCCATATTACAAAAATTATTACATCTCAAATTGCAATCAGTCTCGTCCCTTATTTGATGTACTAAATTTCCCAAGATAAAAGAACATTCGTCTCGTATTTCAATTAAATGTGGTTTTTCAAAAGGTTTTTTCACAAAGTTAAAATCAACATAAGTAAAGGCCAAAATTAAAAGAACAATTAAACTAAGAAAAATTACAACACTAAGAAAAATTCTTGAATAAAGAATGTGGTGAATTGGTTTTTTAGTCTTGATCCTCTTTTTCTTCTGATTCATTTTTCTCCCCATCATTCTCCTTAATCTTATTCTTATTCTTCTTTTTATAATTGTTTCCTTCTAAAGAATCTTTTTTGTGTTTGCAAATTTTCATAAATTCTTGAATCATTCCTTTTAGTTCTTCTTCAACATCCTTAATTTCTTCTTCTTTTTCAATAAGTTCAAAATAAGTTACTTGCCAACCCTTTTCTAAGTCTTTTAGAATTTTAACTTTTTCAGAAATCTTTGTTTGAATGTCATTACTCAAGAAATCCAATACATCAACTTTTTTTTGCTTTTCCCAATAAGTTTTCATGTCAGACAAAATATTTCTAGATAAAAACTTCTGATTGTACCATTCTTCCAAAGAAGAAATATCTAAATTACTTTCATCTAATTTATCTTGAAATTCATCAAAGAAACTTTTTCTTGGTAAAATTGGTTGTCTAACTTCTTCTCTTTCTGGAGTTTCATTAACATTTTTTATTAACCTATTAAGAACATTTTCTTTTGTCTGTTTAGTAATTCTTTCGTCTTCCTTTTTTGTTTCTTCTTTCGTCTCGATAATCTTTGCTTCTTCTGTTTTTTTGTTTTCTTCTTCTTTCAAAAAATTATTTACTTCACTAACACTTTCTTTTTCCATTTCATCAGAAATCAATTCTGGAAGTTCATCCGGAATATTTTTCTTTTTTCCAAATCCTAAAAATCCCATATTATTTCATGTCTCCCCTCATTTATATATTTTGAGTGTTACCCGACAATAACCCTCACCTTTTTGTTTAAATGTTCTTTTGGTAAAATAATATGTCCACCATTTCCAAAAGACTTTACTTGTTTTTCAAAAACTCCTTCCGAAACTCCGAGTTCTTTTAAGATTAATTCAATCTTACCAAGCTCTCTCACTAAATCATCAACTTTTCTTGTATCCATGTATATATAATTATATATACATGTTTATAAAAGTTTCGGTTGACAAAAAAATTATCAATTAAAAAATTAAATCAAATCATAATAAAAATAAACTTCCTGTGTATTTTCAGAATGATACTCTCTTAACTTTGCAGGAATTCTAATTTCATAATCATATGTTCCATATTCTCCCTCTGTTCCCTTATTAATTTTAGAAACAAAAACTAAATCTTCCTTTTCAGAAGAATCAAATTCTCCATTGCTGTCATCACTCCCATCCCAAAGAACTCCTGTTTCAAAATTTTCATTGTTGGTTGAATTAATGAAAGACACATCTTCAAGAATTCTTTTGTGAACGGTCAAATTATCTAAGACAGGAGTTGAATAACTAGTAGAAAATGAATCAACAAAGTCCGTTGTTCCAAGTAACGAATCAACTTCAGAAAAGTCATTAGAGGAATCACTTCCGGTTTTAGTTTTTCCAAGAGGAAATAAATTCAACCAATCAATTTCACTTTCACTGTCACTCATAAAAACATTTCCTTCAAGATTTGTATCATTGTCCCAACTAGCAAATTCAACAAATGAATTAGACAAAATTTTCACAGCAGAAATATTACCATAAAATTCTTGCCACATCAAAACATTAAACGAATTATTTAATTTATTATTACTCTTATTATATTCTAAAATAGAAGAGGAATTATCAAGTACAACAAAAATATTATTCTTTCCAATTTCAGAAGTATAAAAAACATCAACAATAGAATTTGAAAATGCCAAAAGTGAAATTGTTTTGTCATCAATAAACTTCCCAAGAGGAGAATTTTGAAAAAAAGAAACTAAAAAATTTCCAGAGTCAACGCAACCCTCATTTCTTATTGTTGCACTAATTGTTACTTCTTCACCCTCAATTGGATTTAGTTTACTAAAAACTAAATCCCCTTCTTTAATTGTTAATTCAGGATACCCTGAATAAGCAAAATAATCTATTGTTCCAATTGAATTAGCGTTATTGGCATTGTCTTTTGAGTAACAAGTGAAACTCCAATTTCCAACCTCATTAACTAATAAATCAGAATAATAATTTCCATTAAATAAAGTAGAATAATTCAATTTGCCTGACGGTTTATTGGCTTCAATAATAACTTCTTTAATTCCATTCAAATCCGTTGTATTACAAGTTACTCTTAAGGAAGTGTTTCCACAAAAAAAAGTTTCATTTAAATTAATTGTATTAATTGTTGGGGCAGTCAAATCAATTGTTATTGTTTTATTTTCTCCTTTTGTTTCAACTAAAGTATCATTTGCAAAACAAGAATAAATATAATTTCCTTCAGACAATGTTTCACTAAACAAAACTTCACTAGAAGACGGTTTTGAATCAACTAAATTCCAAGAGCCATAAAAATTTGACCACAATTGAACAAAACCAGAATCCGAATCTAAATCATTGTAAGTACAATTAACAACAAAAGTTTGATTGTTCGTAATAGAAACTAAATTATTAACAAAAATATTTGGAGGAGAATTTAGTGTAATATTTGAAACCACATCATAACCAGCACCAGTAACAGTTACATTATTTTCACGGCTAACATAATTGTCTCCACTCTCAATAATTTTTAGAGTAAGAATATCTCCTATTTGGCAAGGACTATTCAAAAGTTCACAATCAATTAAATAAACATTAGAAGTAAAAGATTTTCCATTTACTCCAATTATGTCAGTTAAATTATCCAAGACACCATTAGAATATTTATATAATAAAATTGTGTGATCATTTGCATTTTCTCCATCTGCTGCATTATTCACATATCCAGAAATATAATGAGCCGAACTAACAAAATTCAATGTAAACAAAACTAAAAAAACTACTAAAAAATTCTTAATTAATTTTAATTCCCCCATAAAATAAATTAATTATTTAACTATTTAAGGATATTGAGAATAAAAGCAACAATTAAAAATTAAATCCATCATCATTTTCTTTTTTCCTTCTCCAAAGGAACAAAAAGAAGAAAGCAAAAATCGCCATTACAAGGACCACTAAAACATAAGTTACTGTTGATAAACTAACAATACTTAATTCAAATCTACCCTTAAGAACTTTAACTAAACTTGTTTCCTTTTCACCATAATGTAAAACTACATTCAAAAAATTATTTTTATTAAAATCACTTTCAAGCATCTGTTCACTAATTAAAACGTCCTTTGTTTTTCCAGATTCAATTTTATATGCTCGGTCTGTTGCAATTGTTTTTTCTTCATAGCCTACTTGCAATTCCTCAATTGAAGCATCAACCCAACAGTCAACACCAGCAGTATTCTTTACAACAATTTGAAATTCTTGTTTTTGTTTATTATATTTAACATCTTTTACTTCAATTTCACAGTTATCAATTACATCAATAGTTTTCACATCCCAATCTTCATTCAAAGTGTGGTCAAGTGAACTTTTTGATTCACCATAAATTGCAAAGATATTAGCTTTCAAATCATCATAACTTCCAACCTCAAGAGGATAAGTTGCAGTCTTATAACTTCCAGGAGAAATAAATACAACTTCAGTATCTCCCACTTTCACTTGACTATTTCCATCAAGTAAAGTAATAGTCCCCTTAAGATAAACCGGAACATTTGAAGTACTCTTATAGGTAACTTCTAATTGTTGTGTTAATTTATTATATTCAACTGCATAAACTTCTATTTCTAGAGACGGTGAAGGCAAAGGAAACAAATCTAACCCTTCAACAGCACTAACTCCTTCAGTCTGGACTCTCGCACCACGTGCAAATTTAACCATAACTGAAATTCCTGTACTACGACGAATATTTGTTGCCGCGCCCATTAATTCATTACCAATTAAAACCCCAATTTGAATATCTGAAGTTTTCAAGTAATCTCTAATTTTATCTGGAACATTTTCTCTACCAGTAAACAAAATAGGTTGAGTTCCACCCATTATTTCTTTTTCAATAAATTCTCCATTTGTTAAAAGAGCTTGTTTTCTAGGATTTAATTCCATATATTTTTCAACAATCTCAATATTATCTTCAAACTTATCTTGATTGTAAATAATAGTTGGATTGTATTTATTCAAAGTATCCACAACTTCCCGATCAATATATCCATAAATTAAAACATTCTTAACATTTCTTCTTGACAATATTGCATCAACATCATCTATGTTTACTCTGTCAGCAAAAAATACCCAAGAATTTGTTTGAACCGCGTAAGGCGCAACAGCAATTGCATTATATCCATATGAATCATCAACGATAACAAAATTTTGAATGTCTAAAAGTTCATCAATTAATTCCAAGTTCAAATTTTTTGAAATAATTTCATCTGCACCTTTAAATCCTTCAGAAATAATTAAATCAGGATAATTAAAAACATAGGGTTCGTCTCGAGAAGTCAAAACTAAAATCGACTTTTCTTTACTAATTGAATCAAGTAAAATACTTCCATGATTAGAACTTGTTAAAAAATCGCTGCTAACACCTTCAAGAGTTGCATAATGTAATCCAGAATAAACATCAATCCAATTTTCTGAATTTGTAACAACATGTGTATAGTCAATAGCACTACCAAATTGTACAAGTGCTAAAACAAAAATTACAAATATTGATAATTTAATTCTCCCCATAACAAAAATATAGCATAAATGTTATTTAAATGTTAAGGTGATTAAATAAAAAATTCCTCATATTCTTTCCATTAACTGAAATTCTGTCTTGGGGCAATAGCCTAGATTGTGGAGGGTAAATAATAACGAAGAATTCTCCGAACCCAATTTTGAATTATTTTTGTCAAATTTTCTAAAAAAATTCTCCACTCCCTCTAGACACTAAAACGGTCGCCCTTCGGGAAAATAAACTAAACTCCCTTACGGAATTTTAGTTTATTTTTGAGATAAAATTAAAGATTTTTATTGCGTTGTTTACTTCTGTAAACGAGCAAGAAAAATCTTTGCATTTTAGCCAAAAAGAAAAAAAATTAAATCAAAGGAGAAACAAAAACTTCTATTACTGCAGCAAAACTCATAAGAACAATTGCTAGACCAATTAAAACAAAAACATCTTTCAAAATTTTTGTAGATTTTATTTCTTTGGATAAATCTCCCTTCAAAATTGCAGAATAAATAAT